>JAYVTN010000179.1:0-6484 GCA_043788785.1 Spartobacteria bacterium
GTGACATTGGCCTTATCGGCCTGGCCGTAATGGGCGAAAACCTGGTTCTGAACATGGAGTCCAAAGGCTTCACTGTCGCTGTCTACAACCGGACCACAGCCGTGACAGAGAAGTTCGCTGAAGGCCGCGGGAAAGGTAAAAACTTCGTGGCGGCCAAGACGCTTGAGGAGTTCGTGGGTGCCTTGAAGCGCCCCCGAAAAGCGCAGATCATGGTCAAAGCCGGCGCACCGGTGGATGCCGTTATCGAACAGTTGCTCCCTTTGTTGGAGCCTGGGGACATCATCATTGATGGGGGCAACTCGCTCTGGACCGATACCCAGCGGCGCGAGAAGTATCTCAGAGAGAAAGGCATCCATTTCTTTGGGGTGGGCGTCTCCGGCGGCGAAGAAGGCGCGCTCAAAGGCCCTTCGATCATGCCGGGCGGCTCCAAAGAGGGTTGGGAAGCCATCGCGCCCATTTACACCAGGATCGCCGCGATAGCCGAAGGGGAGCCTTGCTGCCGACACATGGGTCCCGATGGAGCGGGCCATTACGTCAAGATGGTCCACAACGGCATCGAATACGGCGACATGCAGTTGATCTGCGAAGCCTACGCGATCCTTAAAGCCACCATCAATCCCAGCGCGGAGGAGTTCCACCAGATCTTTGGCGACTGGAACAAAGGGGAGCTCAACAGCTTTCTCATCGATATCACCACCAACATCTTCTCCAAGAAGGATCCTGAAACCGGAAAACCCTTGGTGGACTTGATTTTGGACAAGGCCGGCCAAAAAGGCACCGGCAAATGGACCGTGGGACACGCGGTGGAAATGGGCGTGCCGCTCAGTGTCATCGGCAGCGCTGTCGAAGCCCGTATCCTGTCCTCCTTAAAAGCGGAACGGGTCGAAGCCAGCAAGGTGCTGCCCGGGCCCGCTCCCACCCCGTTTACAGGAGACCGCACCGAGCTGATCCAAGCGGTTCGGGACGCCCTATATGCCAGCAAACTCATCAGCTACGCCCAAGGCTTTGTGCAACTGGGCGTGGCAGGCCAGCTCTATGACTGGAACCTGAACTTCGGCGATATCGCCAGCATCTGGCGTGGGGGCTGCATCATCCGGGCCCAGTTCCTCAATTACATCACAGAGGCGTACCGTCGTGATCCGGGTCTCAAAAACTTGATCCTGGATCCTTACTTCCGGGACATCATCCTAAGAACCCAATCGAACTGGCGTACCGCGGTGCAGACCGCCATCGGACACGGGGTGGCTGTTCCAGCCTTCAGCGCTGCCTTGGCTTACTTTGACAGCTATCGCCAGGAGCGGCTCCCGGCCAATCTGCTCCAAGCCCAGCGGGATTACTTCGGTGCCCATACGTTTGAGCGCTTGGATAAGCCCGCTGGCGAGTTCTTCCACTTCGAGTGGTTCAAATAGGGCTTTCCGCAGATCCCAAACAAGGCGCGCCGGGTTTGCCGGCGCGCCTTTTTTCCGGACATGAGCTTTGTCCTCTACCGCTGCGCATAACCATAGCGGGAGGGCCCCATCCGCCGGGGCCATTCAAGGGCCGCCACCAGGGGCGCCGCTCCCCGCGGGGCCCGTACCCTGCCACTGAGGATCTGGCTCGGAGTCACTTGACGCCCATAAAAGGCGTAGTTGGCTCCCGGCCGAGTCACCAGTATCGCCCCTTCCAGGGACGCTCCAACAAACAACCCACGGCTCTGGCTGTAGGTGTAAACCGCAGCTACCGGGGTAACCCCCAGCTCCGCAGTGCGCCCGATCGGTCCAACCGCTACGCTGAGGTCTCCCCCCAGCGTGATGTTGCCGGCCCGGGAAAACGCATCAACTGCCCGCTGGCTGTTGAGCACAAACACGAAGTCCGTGGCGTTCACTCCCACCTGGGGCCCGAACCCTGCCCCCGCCGTGCTGATGAAGGTCGGTCCCGACCATCCACGCGCGGTCCGCGCCACCACCACTCCGTTGCCTACCCGCCCGCTGAATCCCAGCCCCGCCTTGTACACCCGGACAATGGCCAGCCCGCGCGCATTCCTGAGAATGGCCGATGGGATCCCCCGTTCCGGAATCCGGTTTAGCCGTTCAATGGTTGCCGCCGCTCGCTGGAGCTCGTCCTTTTCCCGTGCCGAAGCGATGGCGGGCCCGAACAGGCACAACGCCGCAAATATAGTTATAAGTTTTCTCATGCTCCTCCTTTACATCCAAAAACGGGTGCGCCTGCCCCGGTGGTCGCTTGCCCCGGCATTTCTTGAGCTTAAAAATGCTAATGGGATCGGACTGACGACACCCGGCCAAGAGTTTTGAGCGACATTTGAGTGAACCAGCCGCACGAGCCAACGTTCACGCCCTCGTTCGGTTCAGAGGCCCATTCGCTGCTGCCTCCGTTCCTCCCACGGACCCGAGCTTTGCCAACCCAGGAGGGCTCATCGCTCACACGACCCGTGTCACTTCCCGCAACAAAGGCATGTTTTTAAACAAAATCCGTGTTTCATCCCGGCCGGTCCGCAGGTAAGAAACCGGGAACCCTATGGATCTTACCCGCACAGCTTACGGAACATGGAGCGGTGGCCGCTTCATGCACTTCGGTGAACCCCTCACGGACCAGCAATTCATTGACATGCTGCAATTGGCCTACCGCCAAGGCATCCGCACCTTTGTGACGGCCGATGTCTACGGGGCCGGGGCCGCCGACGAGATGCTCGGTCGCGCCCTGGAAGGCTTGCCCAGGGACTCCTACTGCCTGGTGGGAATGATCGGCCACGATTTCTACTCCGGCCAACGCGACGGGTCCAAAGGGTTCCCGCGCTTCACCGATTCGCGTCTGCGCACTCCGCGCGACTATGCCGATTATGTGGGGATGGCCACCGAGAAATCCTTGGAACGTTGCAAAACCGACCACTTCGACTGCCTGATGCTTCACAACCCCGACTCGATCGGCTATACGCAGGATTCGGTGTGGACGGCCATGGAGCGTATGCGCGAACAGCGGCTCACCGGCATGCTTGGAGTCGCTCCCGGCCCGGCCAACGGCTTTACCCTGGACTTGATCCTCAACTTCGAGCGGTTTGGGCCCTTGCTGGACTGGGCGATGATCATCCTTAATCCCCTTGAACCCTGGCCGGGGTCGCTCTGCCTGCCTGCCGCGCGCGAAAATAACATCAGCCTGGTTACCCGGGTGGTCGATTACGGCGGCGTTTTCCATGGCGACGTGAAGCCCGGGCACGACTTCCCCAAACACGATCACCGGACCTATCGGCCCGCGGGCTGGGTGGAAGCCGGCTACGGCAAACTCCAAGGCATGCTGGGTATCGCCGAGCGGCATGGACTCACGCCGTTGCAGTTGGCCTGCTTGTGGAATCTTTCCCAGGAGCCGGTCCGCAGCGTGGTTCCGACCATGATCCAGGAAGCAGGTCCAGAGGCCAAACCCATTGCGGAAAAGATTTCCGAGCTGGCGCAATTGCCCGGGCTGGTCCTCAGTGAGAGCGACATCCAGGAAATGCGTGCAATCGGCGACAACGCGGGCTGCATGGAATTGAAAGGCGGCAATCCGGGGCACGTTGGGGAATCCTTGGCGGATCGCTGGAGCGTGAGCGACGAGCTCCTGCAAGTGGGCCAAAGGTGGAAAATCGATCCGGCACGCGATCTCGTTTGCACGCACGTGAAGGGCGCCTGACGATTCCTCCTTGAAGGTCGGTGGTGATTATAACCTGGAGCTTGTGAAAGCGGCCGGGGGCCGGGGGCGGGCCCCGGCAAGCAAGGAGGGGTCATGCAGACACGTCTATTTTGGATGGCATTGTTTTGGGCTTGGATGGGCACCCTTCGAGCCGATCTGGTTATCGTCGAGCGCGTCCAGGGCCAGACCCGCACCGGAGTCATGAGCCTTAGGTTCCATGCCGATAAAGTGCGGGTCGATCTCGCCCCGGAGTTAAGCACTATCACCGATACCACGACCGGCGAGGTGCTCACCCTCATGCATCCCACACGCAGCTTTATGCGGTTTTCCGGCGAAAACCTCCGCTCATTGGCCGTTCAAAAAGACAAGCTGCGCACGGGCGCGGAGACGCCCAAAATGGTGTCCAGCGGCAAGCAGGAGCGAATTGGGGGGGTCCAGTGCGAGCTCTATACCTGGAAGAACGGGGGCCTCAACGCGACCTATTGGATCGCGCGCGATTACCCTCACTACGACCGCATCCGGGATTCGATGGAAAGGCTCCAGAACTCGGGGTATGGCGTTGTGACGCGGGGGATAGGGCCCGAAGTGGCCGACTTCCCGGGCATGGTGTTGCAAAGCGAACTAGTGGTGGGCCGTCAAAAGGTGGTCACTACTGTGGAGGCGGTCACCGAGGAGGAGGTCGACTCGGGTGTATTCGAGGTCCCCGTGGATTACCGGGAACTCATCCGTCCCCGTTTCGATTAGATTAACGTGGCGTGGGCCTCCGCTCGATGGCGCCGGGTACCAACCCACCGGAGGTCGATGACCTCCGGAATTGACAGACGGCGTGAAATTCTGCCCCGCGAAGGGTTCCCAGAAAGAGCCGGGGTTTTTCGAGCGCAGCGACCCCCCCGGATTGCGATCAAATCAAATGTCCCCCGGAAGGCCCGCTACGCCCAAAGGCGCCGCCGCACGCACCCTTCATAGTCAACCTTCAAACTTGTTTAGATCACCGGGAACTCATCCGTCCCCGTTTCGATTAGATTAACGTGGCGTGGGCCTCCGGCCCGATGGCGCCGGGTACCAACCCACCGGTAGGGCGATGACCTCCGGAATTGACAGACGGCGTGAAATTCTGCCCCGCGAAGAGTTCCCAGAAAGAGCCCGGGCTTCGAGCGCAGCGACACCCGGATTCCTGATCAAATCAAATGTCCCCCCCGGAAGGCCCGCTACGCCCAAAGGCGCCGCCGCTACGCACCCTTCATACTTCAACCTTCAACCTTCATACTTGTTTCGCATGGGCTTGTGACCCACCTGCCCCAGTGCTTGGATATCTCCCATGATCCTCGCCTCCGCTTCACCACGCCGCCGTGACCTGCTCTCCGAGTACGGATACGAGTTTGAGGTCGCCCCGGCCGATGTGACCGAGGTAGCTCCAGAATATCTGACTCCTGGGGAGATCGTGCTCTATAACGCGCGCATCAAGGCTCAGGCAATTTCCCAACTGCGTCCCGACCAGTTGGTGCTCGGCGTGGACACCGTGGTCGCCTTCCGCGGCGCGGTCTTTGGCAAACCCGCCAATATGGAGCACGCCTTCTCCATGCTTGCGACCCTCAGCGGGAATATTCACGAGGTCTATTCCGGCATATGGCTCACGCGTGAGATCCCCAAGGTGACTCGCGGCCTGGTGGAGGTGACCCGCGTGAAATTCCGCACCCTTGATGAAGCACAAATCCGGACGTACTTGGCCAGGATCGAGCCATTGGACAAGGCGGGCGCCTACGCGGCCCAGAACGATAACGGCGAGGTCATCGAATGCGTGGAGGGTTCGCTTACCAATGTGGTGGGCTTGCCCATGGAGGCTCTGGAGCGGCTTTTCTCCAAGGTACCCTCGTTACTGCTCGGATAGCGGGGGACGCGGATCGCCGTCATCGCACCAAGCAAAAGCATCTCACTGGACGGCCGCCCCGGCATGAGAGGGGAACTTCATGGACTCTGCGCTTACCGGGTTCGCTTCCAGATCGGCACGTCCGTTTTAAGCTGGTCGATAAGCGCGCTGCTAAAAGCGAACGCTTCGGCCCGGTGCGAGGCCAACACCCGGATCCAAAGGGAGCATTCACCCACCGGGACCCAGCCCAACCGATGGACAAAGCTCAGGGCTTTGCACGGGAACCGGTCCACCAGTTCCCGGGCGATGGTTTCAAGCTGTTTACGAGCCATCGGGGCATAAGCTTCGTAGAAAAGCCCCGCAATGCGTTGGTCCCCTTCGCCTTGGCGCACGATGCCGGCAAACTCGACGGACGCGCCCACTTCTTGATCAGGCAGTTCCAACGGAGGAATCTCGATGGCTGCAGTGGTCAGAACAATGGAGGTGAGCATAACTGGGGCAGCCGTGGATTCGGTTTAGGCGTTGTGGTCCATCGGCTAACCTCCACTGACCGGGGGGATGATCGCCATCTCGCTGACCGTTCCCATCGGCGCATCCCAAGGCCGGTATTCCAGATCCAAGGCAACACGCATTCCCCTAAAATCAACCCCGGGCACATGGCGGTTGAGCACCGCACGGGGGCTTTCCTCTGGCCCGCACTCCACCTCGCATTCGTGGAAGCCCAAAATTTGGGAGGCTTGGGCAAAGGCCAAAACTCGGATGCGCATCAGACCAAGGAAGAAAAAGCTAAAAGCGGAAAGCGGAAAGCTAAAAGAGCGCCGGGCCATGGCACTTGGGCCGTTGTGGACTTCTGGGGACCTCCTGATAGAGGTAGGGATGGAGCATTGATTTGCTCCACCCCCCCCTCCGAACCGGACGGGCGGATTTCCCGCATCCGGCTCTCCAGTTAGTGGTTTG
>JAYVTN010000180.1:0-3833 GCA_043788785.1 Spartobacteria bacterium
TCGAGGACCGAGCCCAGCGGAATCCCGCTCTGGATCTGCTCTAGCACGGCGGGTTTGCACCCGGCGCAGACCCGGCGTGCGCCCAGTTGGATGAGTTCGTTGGCGGGGAATGAATTCCCGCAAGCATCGCACCGGGTAGAATCACCGGAGAGTGAGGCGGCTGGACGCACGGTTTCCAAGGCAGCCCACTCCGTCATTCCCTCCCGCCAGACGAGCGTCAGAGGGGTGATTCGGCCATCAGCCAGCAAGGCATCAAGCTCAGACTCGGAAATGGGTCCCTGACGTTGTCCTCCGCCTGCATCGTAGTACCAATTCATGGGTTGTGTCTTGTTCTGGAAGTTGCGCTCTTTTAGGGTGGCTCGCGTTTGCAAGCGGGGTTGATAGAAAACGAACAGGCGAACGCTGTAAACTTAATGCTTCAGTCCATTCAATGATTTCGTCCACGCCCACTCCGATGGCGCGTGTGTTGGCGTGTCCCGGGTGTGGGACCGGCCTCGATCCCGGCGCTTTCAATCCCGCCGTAGTATGTCCCCAATGCCACGCACGCTTGGAATCCTATTTCTTCCCATTATACTGGGTGCCGCGCTCCCGCCAGATCACTTCGGGTGAAACGGCGGAGGACGGCGATGCCGCCTGCTTTTTCCACGCACACAAGAAGGCGGCAGTGAGTTGTGAGCGCTGTGGGCGGTTTGTCTGTGGGCTGTGCGACATGGAAATCGGAGCCGAACACCTCTGTCCCAACTGCCTGGACACCGATCTCCAGGGGCAAAAATCCGACCGCTTTGTACAAACCCGTTTTTGTTGGGCGAAGATGGGGCTTTGCTTTGGGATCTTGCCCGTGCTTTTGGGGGTCGTGTTTTGGCCGATGTTTGTTGTCAGCGGCCCGGCTGCGGTTTTCGCGGGAGTATGGGGCTGGCGGCGGCCCGGGAGTTTGGTCAAAGGTTCCCGGAAATGGGCTTTGGCCGTGGGCGCCGTATTCGGGTTGGTGCAAATGGCGCTCTGGATGGGAGCAATCTTTTTCTTCTGGAGGCTCAAAACGCGTGGATAAGCCAATGGCCCCGGGGGCGTCCGGATATACGCGGCTGACCCGGCGGACGGCAGTATTTCCCGGAACCGGGCGCCTGTGGATGGGCGGAGACCATATCCTGCAGGTCTTCTCCTCGGCGTGCATGGAGCGGTACCGCCGGTATTATCTGCGCGATATCGAGGCGCTCATTATTCGGCGCACCCGTGTTGGAGTGATCGTCAACGTGGTGCTGGGCACCTTGGCGGTCTTGTCGGCAGGGGCCGCTGGGGGCTGTTTCTGGGGCCGGAACTATGTCCAGGAAAGCGATGGGAACACGTTGTTGCTGGTGTTGGCCATCAGTGGAGGTTTCCTGGCCGGCCTCTCGTTGCTGGCATTGCTGGTAAATGTGGTTTTGGGACCGACCTGTGCCTGCTACCTGAAGACCTGCGAAGGGGCCGAAGCTCTGAGCTTGCCGACGCGCCTCGGGCCGGCACGGCGTCTGGCACACAGACTTGCGGTGAGGTTTGTTGCAAACGAGGAGCGTCCATGAGTGTCCTGGCCCGGCAGCGATGCTTCCATCACCCCGGCCGTGAAGCCGTGGCGCGTTGTTTGAATTGCCGGGACTTTTTCTGTCGGGAGTGCATCACCGAGCACGAAGGCCGAGTGCTGTGCGCCTCGTGCCTGGTATCGCTAACAACCCCTGCGGCCAAGCCGACGCGCTCCGGCATCTCGGGCCGGGTGTGGATGGCAGGCGGTGCGGTGGGCGGACTGTTGGTGGCGTGGATGACCTTTTATTTCTTGGGACGGATGCTCTTATCGATGCCCTCCGAATTCCATGCGTCCTCCCTGTGGAAATCCAGCTGGCTGGAGAACTCGGAGTCCGACCCGCCATGAGCGAGCATTCCCGTCAAAGTCGGCGAAAGGGACTGCCGGCTTTGGAAATTCTCGAGCAGGCCATCGGCGTGTTACGGCATTCGCCCGGGACGCTGGTCCTTCACTATGTGGGAGCGGTGCCTTTCTGGTTGGGGCTTTTGTATTATATGGCCGATATGAGCCGGGATGCGTATGCGGCCAGCGAGATCGGCCAAAGTTCGCTCCAGATTGCGCTGCTCTTTATCTGGATGAAATGTTGGCAGAGTGCGGCAGCCAACCGGTTGCGTGCGAGCCTGCGGATGGAAGAGGCTTTGCCTTGGAGCATCGGGCGCGTGGTCCGGATCGTCGCCCGGCAATCGTTTTACCAGCCCTTGGGATTGATCGTGCGGCCCGTGGCGGTCGCGGTCACGCTGCCCTACGCTTGGGTCTCCTCGTTTTTCCAGAACGTGACAGTCCTCGATGACGGCAGCGCGGGAACGGGAGCCGGGCTGTTTGAAAGATCCATTGCACAAGCCAAGCTGTGGCCCGGCCAGCAACACGCTCTGATCTCTTTCCTGTACGGATTCGGGATTTGCATCTGGCTGAATATTGTTGCGGCCCTGGTGGTGGTGCCGATGTGCCTGAACAAATTTCTCGGGATCCAGAGCGTTTTTACTCTCAGCATAGAGGCATACTTGAACTCGACGTTTGTGCTGGCCACCTTTGCACTGACCTGCCTCTGTCTTGAGCCAATCTGGAAGGCTGCGTACGTCCTGCGCTGCTTTCACGGCGCCTCGGTCCGAACCGGCGGGGACTTGAGTGTCGAGCTCAAGCGGATGCGTCCCGCCCTGCGGATGATCCCTGTCGGTGTAGCCTTCTGGATCGTGGCGGCCTCCTCCCTGGCAGCGGCTCCCGAAGCGGCTCCGGTTTCGCCGCGGGTGGCCACGGGATCCTCCATCGATGCCGGAGAGTTGAAGATCCGGGTCGGGCGCGTTCTCGAAAAGAGGGAATTTGCCTGGCGAGCACCTCGCCAGAGGGCCGGGGAATCCAAAGAAAGCTGGGCCTCGAGTTGGGCCAAAAGTGTGGGCCAAACGATTCAAGGCTTTGTGAAAAAGGCATCTGTCGAAATCGGAAAGCTGGTGAAATGGATTCTTGAGCGTTGGATGCACAAGAAGCTGGCTGAGGGCGATCTGGCGGGGGAGAATTCCAAATGGAAGGTGCAGTGGCTCTTGTGGGGCTCGGCAACGATAGTCGTCGTGGGCCTAACGTGGATTCTCGTGCGAACACTCCGTCGACGTCGACACGAGCCAGTGAGCGCGCAATCGGTGGCGGTGACGCCAGACCTGCTCGCGGAGGACGTTAGCGCCGACGCTTTACCCGAAGAGGAATGGCTCAAGCTCGCCCGTGAATACGCAGCCGCCGGGCAATTCCAGTTGGCGCTCCGGGCAGGGTGGCTGGCCTGTCTGGCCCATCTGGGTCGGCGGGATTTGTTGCGGATCGCGCCTTACAAATCCAATCGGGATTACAGGGAAGAACTCCGGCGGCGGGCTCGGAACCGGGATCAGTTGTTGGGCGCTTTTGGGCAGAACTTCCTTATGTTTGAACGGGTCTGGTATGGGTGCCATGAGGTCAATGCTGGAGCGTTCGAGCAATTCACCGAAAACCTGGAGGTCATCCGCAGATGCTGAGGCGGCTTGGATGGATAGTGGCAGCGCTCCTGGCGCTGGGGTTGCTGGTTGGATTTGAGGACCTCGTGTCTTTGCGGCTCAAGCACGGGGACGTCTATGCACCGTACTCGAGTTTGCGGGCCGACCCCTTGGGCGCCAAAGCACTTTACGAAGCTCTCGAGCAATCGCCCGCAGTAACGGTGGCCCGAAATTACCGGCCCACAACGCAGATGCACCCCGGGCCTGCGACCACACTTTTTTTTGCGGGCACCCCTTACGACGCCGCCTGGGGTGTTGAAGAGCTCGAG
>JAYVTN010000181.1:0-2127 GCA_043788785.1 Spartobacteria bacterium
AAAAAACGGGTCACCTCAGGGTGTGTGACTTTCACGGGCCCGCCCCCGGCAATCTGCCGCGTAAAGATGGGCACCACGCTTCCCGAAGAGCCGAGCACATTGCCAAAGCGCACGGCAACAAAGGCGGTGCCTACAAAATCCCGGGTCTGCATGGATTGGACGAACCTTTCGGCCATGCGTTTAGTGGCCCCCATGACGCTAGTGGGATTGATTGCTTTGTCGGTGGAAATAAGCAGGAACCGCTCGACTTTGTAAATATAGGCTAGCTCGGCCATTTGCGCCGTCCCCAAAACATTATTGCGGATAGCTTCGGCTGGCTGGCTCTCCATCATTGGCACATGCTTGTGGGCCGCTGCGTGGAATACGGCTTGAGGCCGCATCAAAGAAAAAATCCCCTCCATCCGGACACGATCAAGGACGTCGGCCACCAACGGCACAACCACCCCCCGATACCCAGCATCGATCAACTCTTGTTCGACTGGAAACAGGGCAGCCTCCGAGCGATCAATCATCAAAAGGGTATTTGGCTTGAAGGCGACTATCTGACGACAAAGCTCGCTGCCGATACTCCCGCCCGCACCGGTAACCAGCACCACCCGTCCAACGATCATCCTTCGCACGTTATCAGCATCCATCTGGATGACGTCCCGCCCCAAAAGATCCTCGATTTGCACGGCCCGCAAGGTTGTTACACTCACGTTCCCGGTGGCGATCTGGGTCAATGACGGAATAGTCCGGAACGGCACGTTGGCTTGCTGCAAAATCTTGATGATCTCCCGTTTCCTAGCTCCAGGCGCGGATGGGAGCGCGATAACCACCTCGTCCAATTTGTCGCTCCCATACTCAAGGAGACGCTCCGGCTTTCCCCAAACCGGGATCCCGTGAACCCTGGAGCGCGGGCGGCGGAAGTCATCAAAAAAAGCTACCGGACGCATTCCCAACCAACCTTTGGCCATTAACTCCCGGGCCAGAGTGGTACCCGTGTCACCCGCACCGATGATTCCGACACGCCGCATCCGTTTCCGTGGCCGGGTTTGCGGGGCAACGAAACGTTCCCGTACAAACCGGATGCTTAATCTTTGCACACACAACACGCCGAACCACAGCACACCTTCCATCAATATTACACCGCGCGGGGGTGCGATGCTTATTCCCCCCAGCTTGTAAGCAGCGGCAATGATTGCCGCACTCGTCACGCAAACCCCCGTGAGCCGTTTAAGGTCCGGTGTGCTGAAATAACTTAGCGAATCCTCGAATTGTCCGAAGCCGAAGAGCACCACCCACTTTGTGACCGTAATCCAACCAAGACACGTCAACAGTCCCTCGAACACCTCGCCCGGAACTCGGAAGTCGAACCGAAGCTCATAGGCTAGCCATAAGCTCAGGACTATCCCGCTTGCATACGCGACCGCCAACGTGCCCATCCGTGCCAAGCGCACATTGGCTAAGAAATCGTAAATCCCCCTCATTTTGTCATCCTCAGTTTCTAGGGCCCCTCACTCACAGTCCGGACACGGCTCCGATACCCCGGGAAATATCCGTTTGAGACACTTTTCTTGCCACTCCGGCTCCACGCTTCGGCAGCTTGCTCACAGAAATCTTCATACGCAGGACGGTTTAGCACCCAGTTCCAGCACGAAACAGAATCGCGCCGATCAGAAAACCCTGCTTTGAAACGCATCAGAGAGTCCTCTGGGCCTCCCCCTGCACCGCCACCAAGGTGTAGGACGCGACATCCGCGCTGCGAACCCCATACCCTCATGGCATTGATAATCGCTTTCGACGGCGATGCCTTCAGGTGCGCAGTTCGGGACCCACTCAAGTGGAATTGAATGATGCCATCACATTCGACAAAAATACTTCCCGCAACGACCTCGTTTCCCAACCGTGCGACCACTAATTTCCCATTTGCACCAAGGCTATCCAAGAGGTCCTCGAAATACGGCCTCTGGAAACGGTAGCTTTCATCGGCACCGACCCGCTTCATTGTTTCCTGATATATCTCTACAAACTCGGGAAGATATTCTCGCGCAGTGTCTTCAAAACAGGTTCCGCCGTTCCTTTGAAATTTAGCGATAGCGCTACGATGATCAGCGCCAATTTGTTTCCATTGCCCACTTTCCGGCA
>JAYVTN010000182.1:0-4513 GCA_043788785.1 Spartobacteria bacterium
AACACCGGCTGTCGAGTCCCCCTCCCAACGTTCGGCCATGAACGTGGAAGCTACCCCCTTGCGCAATCGGCCTTGGGCGGCAAACCGCACCGTTGCCACCGTCAAGTGCACCGACTCCGGATGCGCCAACAAACTAGAGGCGATCGAGTACAAACGGGGCGGCATCTTGCGCAACAACTTCACGAATTCCTCCGGCGCAAAACTCACCGACGGGAACTCACGCAGGATATCCACGTAATCCCTTACCGAATCCTTGCCGGACAGGTAACTTCTCAGATCCGGGGCGCGTTCCGGGGCGACCAATTCCTGCAGCAGACCCGCACCCTTGACCGCAGCCGCTTCCACAAACCGCTTTTCGACGATGCTAATGACGTAATCATTAACCAACGCCTCGCTCAGCGGCTTGGGGTTACCGTCCTTGCCGGGGACGCTCTCCTCGCCCGTGGCATGGAGGGCCAATAGGAGCTCCTCAACCAATTCTGAACAATTGGCAGGCTTCAAGCCCAATGCGTCCCCCGCTGAATACTGGATCCCCGACCCTTCCAACGAAATCTCATGGTGCCGGGTATCCTTCTCCGATTTCGGCCCGCTCAAGCGCAGGTTGAGAGTGTGCCGGGCAAAATACGGACTCTTGTTGGAATACACGACAGGGGCAGGAGCCGGTTCGGATGCGGTGGACATAAAACCCTGACCATAATTCCCCAGCTGCGGAGAGCAAGAACTCGCAACCCCAAAAGGCCATGTGGCAACCAAGTGGCATGGGCTTCCAGCCCATGAACACCGTCCGCGCAGCCGCGTGGGTTCCCGCCGCGCCCCCCTTCAACCTTCAACCTTCAACCTTGTTTCGCCCGCTTTGCAATCCATTCGATGATCTCCTTCAACACCCCCTCGCGCCCCACCTCGTTGTGGGTCTCGTGCCGCATCCCCGGACACATCCGGATTGTCTTATCCACCGCACCCGCCCGCTCAAAAAACTCCTGGCTCGCACCCGGGGACGTAACCGAATCGCACTCCCCGTGAATGAGCAGTAACGCGGTCTGAAGTTGCGGCGCTCCGGCCAATGCCCTCTTTCCCCCGCATTCGAGCGCATGATAAAGACGAGCCGAGATTTGGTGGTGGTTGAGTTCAAGTTCGGGCAAACGCCCCAGGTGCTCCTGGTCCCGGGAAAGGGACCCCGTTTCAGAGGGAGCTGTTTGAGTGTGGGACGGCACCAACCAGCGCGCGCCAAAGGCCAGCACTAAGCGCCACCAGGCGGGCTGGAAGGCCAACCGCAGGTAGGGCGAGGTTACCACCACGCCCCGGCACGCCTCCCGATGCCGCATTCCCCGGGCCAGCAGGTAATTGATGGTGATCTGCCCACCCATACTGTGCCCCATTAGAAAGACCGGATGCCCGCTGCTTCGGGCCGTACCCACCATCGCGTCCAAATCCTCCAGATACCGTCCGTACCCGGGGATGTCGCCCCGCGGGCCTTCTGAACGGCCATGCCCGTACAGGTCATAGCCCCATACCCGCAAACCATGGCGGCGGAAGGCTTCGCAAACGTGGGCATAGCGACCGCTGTGTTCGCCATGGCCGTGGGTAAGGATCACTTCAGCCAACACGGGGCCTTCCACCGCACCCGGGCGCACGAAGAGCCCCCGGGCCGACGTGGGGTGCCCCTTGGGTCTATGCTCCTCCACTGGGGGTTCCGTCGGCGGTTGCATTCGCAGTTCCATGGGCAGTTCCATTGCAGGCCTCTTTCTTAGTCCTCAGGCCCGTATTTTCGGTTGTCAACCCACTCTCGTCCAGTAGGTTTGATCAAAGCCCTTCATGAACAAAAATCCACTTCCCTGCGCTTGTCCAGAGTTACCCAAAGCCACCGCCCAGCGCCCCCGGGTCGCGCCCTTTGGAAATAACTCGGCATTCACCCTCATCGAGCTGCTGACGGTCATCGCCATCATCATCATTCTCATGGGCATCCTTTTCCCGGCTGTCATGGCCGTTAAAGAGGGCGCACGCCGCACCCAAGCCAAAAACGATGCAGGCCAAATTGTAGCTGCCGTAAAACAATACTTTACAGAGTACGGCAAATATCCGCCCTTTGAAGCGACCACCAGCAGCTCCTCCAGCGCGACCACGGATGATTTCGTAGGGGACACCCAAGGGGGTGCCAGCCCCAGCAAAGGCAGTAACGCCAATCTTTTTGACACCCTGCGGGCCATTAGCCGTGGCGTCAACGCGGACCACAAGCTGAATCCACGCCGGATCGTGTTCTTTGAAGGCAAAACCGTCAGCAACCCTGACCAACCCCGCGGCGGATTCCTGGACAAGACGGGTACGGGCAGTTCAGCCGCCACCTTGGGCGCCTATTTTGACCCTTGGGGCCGCCAATACTTTGTTATGGTCGATAGCAACTATGATAACGTCCTCGACATGGGCCAAGTCTACACCGACTTCAGCTCCGCGGACGACAAGCCACGCACGGGCGTCGGCGTCTTCTCCTTGGGTAAGGACAGCGTCGTTGGCGACGAAAAAGGCGTCAAAGGCGCATATCGCAGTGGACAGAAGGTCTCAGACGACATTATTTCTTGGCAATAGTTTTGGCTTGGCCTCCGGGCCAAGAGCCTTCAACTTCCGGCGCTCGGCGAAGTGAAGCGCAGGAGCCACGATTAGGCCAGCCAGGCAACGTTAAGTAAATCGGACCTCCGGGTCCAACCGCGGGTGTAGTTCAATGGTAGAACGGCAGCTTCCCAAGCTGCATACGAGGGTTCGATTCCCTTCACCCGCTCCCCTCTCCGACAGGCACTTACGACGCAGTGCAGTAAGGAGTGCAGTAAATCAGCCAATTTTCAGTCTCCTTTCAGCCGGCATTCGAGTCTCCATGACTTCTGCCGGCTGAGTCGTTTTTGTTGAATCCCTCTTGGACCTCCCGTGGGATTGGGATCTTTGTTTGAGCCGGTGGGTAAGCCCTGCTCCACTCATTTAAGGCGTCACCGCTACGCACCGCCGCATAATCAGCACCCGAACCGCAGGAGAAAGGATATCACAAGGTTGCCGAAGCCCTTAAATGACGCGCTAAGCCCCGGGACAATCCATGCCCGGGACCTTGCCGCCCGCGCTGATGAACCCCGAACTCCCACGCTCGACCGGGATGAATCGGCATTCTCTCTTTTCCAGCCTGAGTTCAAGTCGGCTTCGGCCGCGGCCAAAAAGAAAAACCCCAGTCTGGAACGACTCCTCAAACCAAGGCGTACGCCCGAGAAAATTCCCGAGCCTCGATAGCCGCCCTTTCCTGAAGGACACGGTTTTTGCCATCGCCAAAAGTAGCGACCGACACCAGCACGAAAGCGTTGAGGCGCAATGGTCCGGGCGTACGCCCCGTCCAGGCCCCCTGTTCATTGAGCAATATCGCTGGAGCCGTTTCGATCACACCCTGTTCAACTATCAGAAGGGAGCTGGAACGACTCCGTAACCCGAAAGGAACGCATGCCCGAGTTCAAGCAGGTGCAGGAATAAAGCTGGCATCGCCGAAGACTTGCAAAGCGGCCCATGAGGTTGGATCGTCCGAATAAAGGGCGACCGCTCGCGCGGCTTGATAAGCCGCTTCCCCCACTGTCGCGCCGGCGATGATCGCCGTGAGAAAAACGGGCGTCCAATAGGCGGCCGTTTCTACGGTAAGGCGCCACGGTGAAGCGATGACCGTGCGTACGCCCGCCGCGAGGAGCGCGGCCACAAGGCTACGCGTCTCGGCCGTGTGCTCCGGCACGTTGCGTTGAGCGGCATGGCAGACGAGCAGCACCACGCAGCCGCAGCCGCGCACCAACTCTGCCACTTCCACGGGTGCGAGGTGATTTCGTTGGTCGGTGAACTTTCGGAAGTCTTGCGCGCTCCCTCGCTGGCCATGTGCGCCTAAGATCGCGAGGGCCGCGCCGGCGAGGTCGCGTGGATGATCACTGGAGATGAGGTCGACTCCATAGCGGGAGAGATTTGCGCCGATGTGTTTGTGCAGATCTCGGTTTGCCTCATCCTGCGAAGACGGTGAGCCGAGCCACGCGTACCGTTTCGCGTTCAGATGCGGTCCGCGTCGTCGGACCGCTACCAGCCACCCTGCGGATGGCGCGACGCTAAGGCGCGTCGTCTTCCCAAGCATTCCGTCACCGGTTGGCGTGAATGGAAATGTAAAGTCGAATAATTCCGCGCTCGGTAGAATGACAAGCGAAACGGGGAGGCGCTCCAGCCCGAGCGCAAGACCCGCCGTCGACGCGTGGACCGCCTCGCGAGTGAGGTTCGTGGGACCGGCGCCAGTGCGCAAGCGGTAGCCTTCAGGAAAACTCCGCCGCCATTCGCGATACCGCTCGGGCGACCAGAGCACCGTTGCGATTGCACGGACTTCCGACGAAGCGTCTGGGCGCACGAGACACGAGTAAAGCTCATCTGACGGACCTTGCGCGACGAGCAGCGCGCGTAAAGCGCTTCGGAGCGGGCCTCGACGCCGAGAGAAGATGCGAGACGAAAGGGGTATTGGATGTCT
>JAYVTN010000183.1:0-5122 GCA_043788785.1 Spartobacteria bacterium
ATGACAGTGCGAACCTGTGGAGGCTCACGCTGAATGCGGGGAGCCTGCAGAGCAACTTCCAAAGCGTCTGTCGGCGGCGGTCCGGCTGTCCATTGGGACCTACGGGGAACTATGGGACCGGGAGTCCCCGCGAAAGTGAGCATTGCCTGCCCGTGTTGTCAGAAGCCGATGCGAGGATCGCCCACTTCAAACGCCCACGTGATCTGCCGCACCCCATGAGCACTCACCCTCAACTCCCACCGCACTTTGGACCGCCCCGAGTGATATTCCTCACGGCAACGCTCCCGGCGCAGCTTTATCCTCTTGCGGGCCGGGAGCGCCTTGGCTCCCGTTGGGGGCCTTCTGGCGCGGGATGCGATGCCGGTCTGCGTGCTCCTCTAGTTCTCCCGGCTCCCGTGCGCCTCCGGTTTGCCGCGCGGCTTGCGTCCGCGCCGCAATTGCACCGCTTTCCTCCTGGCAGCCGCCCGGAAAGCTAAATTTCAATGGCCTCCGCCCCAGACTCACCGGGCTTGTTCAAGCCTGACTAGCTTTGAGGCTTCGCTCAAAGCCAGTCCTCATTCGTTAGGCCACATGGTTGAGCATTAGATGATCTCTAAATAATGCAAAGCAGGGTTCTGAATCAACGCCGTGATTAAAACCGCATTGCTGCGTAGAATGGCTTCGATCTGCCGGGGAGTGGCGTTACCGCATCGTAGCCAAACAACTTTGGGCGGTGCGCCGAAAAGGCGACTGCGCTCAGCAAAATCGCTGTCCTGAGTGACAATGCAGAAACCATTTGCCTTGGCGAATTCCCAGATTCGGTCATCAGGCGACTGATCGAGAGAGAGCGGACGAACGTGGTCCGAGTCGGGGAAAAGGTCCGCGAGACGACGTGGCAGCCGATGGCTGAGGTTCTGGTCGAAAAGTAGTTTCACGCTACGGAGCCGACGAGGTGGTGATCGCGGTCTGCGGCGTAGGCGAGCGACGCCCGAATATCCTCCAATGTCAGTTCGGGAAACTCCTCGATGATTTGCTCGTTGGTCATGCCGGCGGCCAGCCAGCCGAGAATGTCGTAAACGGAGATGCGCATCCCTCGAATACACGGCCGGCCGCCACGTTTGCCGGGTTCAATGGTGATGATTTCGCGGTAATGCATGAAATTAGCGTAAGCGAGTTTTTGATCTGGTTCAAGAGAGGCGTGCTGAGCGGCCTGACGTATCTAAACTAAGCTGCGGAGGGGGTCGCTCACAGCAATGAACTTCTTGGCCGGGAGATAAAGAGCCTGGTTGGTAACGGCAAAGTGAAAAGTTCAACCTTCGGGGAGACAACGAAGGAGAATTCTTTGATAAGGCATTCGCCGGGCACAAGATTTACGGTGCATGGCATGGAGAGACGCGGTAGCGGCCTAACAGTCACTTCTTTCGTTCCTTCTTACGGTAGAAAGTTTCTGTCACGGTTTCTGTCACTTCTTACGTTCACGGTTTAGAAAAGAAAGCCCTGATGACCCTTCTCTGGGGGAACTTCCGGCCGCAGGAAATTGGGGGCAGGCGCGTAGCCCATCGGCACGCGAGTAGGACCGAACGTATACAGGCTGCCGTCCAGATATGGCTCAACCTGCTCATCCGCCAAAACTGCTGGCATCCGGTCATGAACCTTCCGGACAAAATCCGAGGGTTCAGTCGTCACCATGGAGAAAGACTCCCCGTGTTCGCCGACTTCCCAAATCCCGGCGACCAGCAGCCCGTTGTCGTCCTGACGAGTGAACCGTAGCGGAACAGATCTCCCCCCGGCACCTTCCACCCACTCGTAAAACGCAATGGCTGGAATCACACACCGCCTCAGTCGGAATGCTTCAGCCCACATCGGCGAATCCAGCTTGGCTTCTCGGGTATTGACGATGGTTCTTAAGATCGGCCCCTTCGCCCCCCGAAACTGCCGTCGAAATCCCCAGGACATCTCCCGAACATCCCCATCCCGCCGGAACACCGGTGCCATCAGCGTAGGCCTGACCAACCGTATTTCCGACGAAGACAGCTTGCCCATACCCGCGACATTCACGCTCGTTGGCAAACCACTGCCTTTTTTCCCGATCTCATAGGCGGTGCACACCGACCAACCATTGAATCGGGCCGCACAACTTGCAAGCATCGTGAATCAGTCGGAAATGTCGGTCACTTCTTGCGTGTTACTTCTTGCGAAACTCTCGCAGCCGACTACACCCCCAACTTCCTCCCCTTGTCGGTCCTTGCACATCATCTGGCAGTTCGCCGCGATGGTTTTCCGACGGTGTGACCACGGGCAACGCGAGGGCGCGGGTGGACCTTGCGTGCACGAGCGGGGTGGCAGGAGAGGGCCGCCCAAGGTGCCTCCAGAGTTGAAAACCTTCCTCTTCCCGTGCTTTGTGACGCAAGGCTGTGCTCCTTGCACTGGTTTGGCTTTACCCGATAGACTCCACACAACCCCTAGAATAGACCGACAATGCCTAATCTCTTCAGAGTCGCGATTTCATTAACGGCAATGATTGCCGCCACGTTTGTAACCCATGCAGAGCCCGTACCGCTTCCGGCCGGAGCCAAGCGGGTTCCCGTCGTTTTCTCCGGCGGACATGAGACAGTGGGGATCGATCATGGGCGACCGGTGGCTCTCATTGCCGCAGCACTGGGCATCACAGACGATGTTTTCCGCGAGGCTTTTAGCCGCGTGCGCCCGGCCCGCCCGGGGAGCGGCGGACCCACCAACGAGGAAGCCCAGCAGAACAAGGCAGCGCTCATGAAAGCCCTGGGAAAATACGGCTTCACCAATGAGCGGTTGGATGCCGTCTCCAATTTCTACCGCTACCCGCCCGGCCCGGTTTCGCTCATTACAATCCCGCAGAACAAAGGCAACTAGACTTTCTGGCCGATGGTCGAGTGAGCCCACGGGCAGGACGCGCACCTCTGGGGATCCTATCCCAGCGATAAATCGCTGGGTTATTATATAATGACAGCGATGTGGATGCCACTACTATTGTGTCCCGTACTCGGCTGCCGTCAGGAAGCCGGGTAATCGCCCCTGAGTGTTATCGCCGTGGAATCCCACCGTGTCGGAGTAGCCGGCCAGATAAATGGCTGGTCGGGGTCGTCCAAACGGAGCCCCGATTTGCGTTTGCCCTTGTCCGGTCCGTGGCAGGAAAAGCAATTATCCGAGAGAATCGGGCGGATGTCGCGGTTGAACTGGAGGGGCACGGCGTGGGCCGTTGGAGCGAAGTGCGCCAGCAGGACCAGGGTTGGGGCGACACGGAAAATGGGGGAACGTTTCACGGTAGACCGCGAGCGTGGCGGAAAACGGGAAACACTCTACAGTAATCCTGAACTGGGGGAAAACTTGGAGATTCTTGTGTGTGGCGGCGTGGCGGGCCGCCCCACAAGGCCCGACGGAACTCGGGGACGCCAGTCCATGGAGTCCATACCGTCCATACCGTCCATGGACTTTATGGACTTCATGGACCCTATGGACCCCATCGACCCCATCGACCCCATCGACTCTACGGACTCCATGCTACATCCTACATGGGGTGTGCCAAACGCACTTGGTTTTGGGGATTGCGCCCTGGGCAGGAGTGGGAAAGGGTTTAGCCCATGTCATGTTTAGGCCAGCTTTTGCTAACCGGGGTGCCCGGGATCGAATTGGATGCGCAGACTGCGGCAACCTTTCGCAGGATCCAACCGGGTGGGTATATTCTGTTTGGTCGCAATATACAGAGTCCGAGCCAGTTGCGTAAGCTCATTGATGACCTGTGCGAGCTCTCGGCCGCCAAGCCCATCATCACCATTGATCAAGAAGGCGGCCGGGTGTCCCGTCTCAAGCTGCTTGGGAACGAGCCGCCGAATGCCAACCAACTGCGCGACCGGGGAGACGTGGATTTGATCCGCCAACACGGGCACATCACGGGGAGGTTGTTGCGGATCTTTGGGTTCAACTTGGATTTATGCCCCGTCCTGGACATCTCCTTTGACGACGAGGCCGACAATTCCCTGAGAGGCCGCTGCTACGGAAATGACGTGGCCGAGGTGATCCTAAAGGCCGGGGCATTCAATGAGGGTTTGCAAGCCGAAGGGATCCTGAGCTGTGGCAAGCATTTCCCTGGGTACTCGCGTGCCGCCATCGATGCCCATCATGAGCTGCCGACCATTCCCATGAGTCGCCAGGAGCTTGATGTCCATGAATTGGCCGTCTTCAAACATTTCGCCAACAAGGTGGACTCTATGATGATCGGACACGGGTTTTATCCCGCTTTGGAGGACACACAGACGCCCTCTTCCCTGAGCCGGGCTGTGATTACTGACCTGCTGCGGGGTGAGCTCGGGTTCAAGGGTTTGGTCATGACCGACGATTTGGACATGGGGGCCATCCTTAACCACTACGGGTTGGAGGAGACCATTCGGCTAGCCATCTGTGCCGGGAACGATCTGGCGATGATTTGCCACCGGGTCGAGTGTGTGGAGCAAGCGTTAGGATTTTTGGAAGGGGTCCCTCGTGTGGAACTCGATCGCGCCCTGGGTAATGTGGAGGCGTTCAAGGCACGAATGACGCCCGCTGATCCCTGGCAGGAAGAGGAATTCCGGCGCAGGGACGGCGAGGTATGGGATTTACGGGTAAGAGCTTTGGGTGCCGAAGGCGCCGCCCAGCGCAGTCCCGAAGACGGGAAACGCTCGCCAGTTGAGACTTACTGAAGCGGGTCAGCCTGCAGCACGGGTCCAGCCATGGTCCTGTGCAGAGTCGTCCCCTGGCCCGTAGGGTTGAAGGAGATTAGCCCCGTTCCTGACCCGGGGCGGGCCGTGGCGGTGTTGGGCACCGCCCCGGAGGGTGCGGGGGAAGTCCGGTCGAAAAGCGTGTTCCTTCGGTGCGTGGCTTAATCGCTAGGCCTGTTTTAACCTAAATTCGGCAGTTAAAGGCGCGGGCTGATCGGCTCCAAACCCGGCCCCCACCCCCCCTATCCCCGACCCGACGGCCCCCACCCCCCCTGATAAAGTGGCAGACACTTTGGGCTGACACTTTGGGCTCCGGGGAGGCGGCGGGGCGGGGTGCGCGCGCCGATTCTGTTGGTATGCGGCAACTACGACTCAAGGCGGACGAGGATTGCGAATCCGGCTACTACCACTGC
>JAYVTN010000184.1:0-2472 GCA_043788785.1 Spartobacteria bacterium
TGAGCTTCTCCTTGCACATGTCCATGGAAAACTTCAGGGCAGCAGCCGCAGTGCGCTTGCCGTTGCGGGTCTGAAGCATGAAGAGTTTGCCTTCTTGGATGGTAAACTCGACGTCTTGGACGTCCTTGAAATGCTTCTCCAAAGTGGAACGTACCTTGAGCAACTCGGCGTAGCTTTTGGGCATCTGCTTCTTGAGCTCAAGCACGGGCTCAGGCGTACGCACGCCGGCTACGACATCTTCGCCCTGGGCGTTGATGAGGAACTCACCGTAAAATTCGTTGGTCCCGTTAGCCGGGTTGCGGGTGAAGGCCACGCCGGAACCCGAGGTCTCGCCGGTGTTGCCGTAAACCATGGCCTGTACGTTGACAGCCGTGCCCCACTCCTGCGGGATGTTGTATTTGCGGCGGTAAACGATCGCCCGGTCGTTCATCCACGATCCGAAGACGGCGCCTGCCGCGCCACGGAGCTGGTCCCAAGGGTTGTTGGGGAAAGCTTTCCCTGTGCGTGCCTTGACCAGTGCCTTGAAGCGCTTGACCAGCTCTTGGTAATCGGAAGCATCCAGCTTGGAATCATCCAAGTCATGCTGGCCGTACTTCTCGTCCTTGAAATGCTCGATGGCGGCCTCGAAGGGGTCGTGGTCCTCGCCTTCGCGCTTTTGAACGCCCATGACGACGTCCCCGTACATTTGGATAAAGCGGCGGTAACAGTCCCAGGCAAAACGCTCATTCTTGGTCGCTGCCACCAGCGCCTTCACGGTCTCATCGTTGAGACCCAGGTTGAGGATCGTATCCATCATGCCCGGCATGGAATCGCGAGCGCCCGAACGCACTGCGACCAAAAGCGGCATCTTGGTGGTGTCCCCGAACTTGGTGCCCATGATCTTCTCCATGTTGAGCACGCCTTTTTCCATCTCGGCCTGGAGCGTGGCCGGATACGTGCGCCGGTTGGCGTAGTAAAAGGTGCAGACGTCCGTGGTGATCGTGAACCCGGGAGGCACTGGCAACCCGATCCGGGTCATCTCGGCAAGGTTGGCTCCTTTGCCACCCAGAAGGGCTTTCATCGAGCCGTCTCCGTCGGCCTTGTTGTTGCCCCACGTGTAAACGTATTTGGGCTTTTTGGGTGCGCGCTGAGCGGCGGATTTGGCTTGGGCTACAGGCTTGCGCACTGCAGCTCTTTTAGTGGTTTTCGTAGGCATTGAGTTTTAGATGGTAATCAGTACGGCTAAGCCGCGTCCCTGTTCCCTTGACGGTTTGCACACGTCTCGCAGACACCGGTTTTTGACCAGTGTCGCCCGGTTACGCCCTTTTCGTAGGGAAAAAGGCGGGTTCACGCAGGGAAAGAGCCGGGTCTTATGCCACAAGGCTCCCGACCCGTAAACGGCTTTTTTGGAAAGCCCAAAGCCGCCCGGGTTCTTTATGGCCGCAAACGCAACGTTTCCGACCAGTCCTCACGCCCGACGCAGCTCCCGCAACGCAGTGGGTTCGGCTCGCCTTGGCCGCTGGATGACACACCACGCAACAGCGGATCGAACGCAAGGTCTGGGCAGCACTTGGCGCCAATCCTCCCCCCCCTACGAATTCGCCTCAAGCCAACAAGCATATTCGTTTTCACCAATTCCGCTTGCTGCTAGAGCCAAAGTCTGGATTACCGCATCGGCTTCACTTGCCGTCAGTCTCCGTCCGTTGATCTCCAGGAAGAGTGCACCGATTGCGAACCCGATCCGCTTGTTACCATCCACGAATGGGTAATTGTTTACTAAGCCAAAGACATACGCCGCGGCGAGTTCAGGAAGGGTTGGCTGGCCATAGATGGAAAGGTTTTCAGCTCGATGCAATGCGGAATCTAGCAGTCCTTCGTCACGCATGCCGGGAGTGCCGCCAAACTCAGCGAGTAACAACTCGTGCAAGGCAAGGACGGTCTCGCGGAGAATCCATTCCGGCCGCTTCACCTGGCTAACTCTCTCAAGGTATTGCGGTAGCGCTCGATGATGTCTTGGGCCGCCTGCATCTGCCGGTCGAAGTCCGGCTTTGCGGCGCTGACCCGAAGGCTACCCTCGGCAGCCTCTATTACACAAAGCACATCGCCTTCGCCCACTTTCAAGTGAGCCAAAGCTTCTTTCGGCAGAACGACGCCCACCGAATTCCCGATTTTTCGCAGCTTGAGTTCAAAAATCATACCATACCCCCCCGTGACCACACATGTAATAACACCCAAATCCGAAATAAGCAATCCCTCAACGGGGAATTGCCGCCCGATCCCGGTCTACGCGTCCATTGGCGTTCACCCGGTAAACCCTTCCGGGCTACGTAACACCGCGTTGGCGGCATCCGGCTGCTCGGACGACGGCCCGCAGGTTAATTATAGGTCTGGTGGGAATAGCGCTAGATTAAGGAAGGTTTCGGACGGACCTGCTCCTATCTCTGCCTCCTCTGCTCTGCCACCTCTGCCACCTCTGCGTTTAAAGATAGCCGC
>JAYVTN010000185.1:0-4024 GCA_043788785.1 Spartobacteria bacterium
ATGAGAGCGCACGGAGGGCGGGCGCTGTGGGGGGAAAGATCCTCGGAGCCGGAGGGGGCGGCTTCTTTCTCTTTTATTGTGCCCCGGATCGGCAGCCCGCGCTACTTAAAGCGCTCGCTGGGTTGCGCCATGTGCCTATGCGTTTTGAATCGCAGGGAACGCGAACCCTTTATTATCAGGAGTAACTGACGTACTGCTCCCTCATCCTAGGCGGCTTTCCCGGGCCGGGTCCCCGTATTGATTTCTATGAATTCCTTTGCCTCAAATTACTTTCGCAAAATCCAGCTGCTGCTCGATGCCGTGGACACGACGGCAATCGACCAGGCCATCGTCGTGTTGGAGAAAGCGTGGCGCGGAGCTCAAATGGTCTACGTCATCGGCAACGGCGGGAGCGCTTCGACCGCTTCGCACTACGCCTGTGACTTAAACAAGAACACTGTGCATCCCGATTATCCGCGGCTCAAAGTGATGAGCCTTTGCGATAACGTGGCGCTGTTTTCGGCCATCGCCAATGATTACGGCTACGAGCATGTTTTTACCGAGCAGTTGAAACACTTCTTTCACCCCGGCGACGTGCTGATTGGCATTTCGGCCAGTGGCAATTCCTCAAACGTAGTCAACGCTTTTGAATACGCCCGCAACGTGGGTGGGCACACCATCGGCGTGACGGGCTTTAGCGGGGGCAAAATCCGCGAGATTGCCGAGTGCGCCATTTACATTCCATCCCACGAATATGGGCCTGTAGAGGATGTGCAGCTGATGATTAATCATTTGATTACCGAATACTTCAAAAATTTGGTGCGCACCAAAGCGGCCGCGACCTCTTTGCCGTAATGTTCAAGAAAGCATTTGTCACCGGAGGAGCCAGATTTATTGGCAGCCATGTGGTAGACCGCTTGGTCAGCCTGGGAGTGCCGGTGGTGGTTTATGATAATTTCGCCTCCGGTTTCCGGTCTTACTTGGCCGGGCACGAAACTGCGGGGCGGGTCACGGTGGTTGAAGGTGATGTGCTCGATTTGGAGCGTTTGCGCGAAGCGATGGAAGGAGCGGAGGCGGTGTTTCATTTTCAAGCCAATGCCGATGTGCGCGGGGGGATGATCCACACCCGGATCGATCTTGAGCAGAACACGATAGCCACTTGGAACGTGGCCGAGGCGGCTCGCCTCAACGGGGTCGGCTTGATTGTCTTTGCCAGCAGCGCGACAGTCTATGGGGAGCCGGACCGGTTTCCCACGCCGGAAAGCCATGCCAGCGAACAGACCTCCCTCTATGGGGCGAGCAAGCTGGCCTGCGAAGCGATGCTGCAGGCGTATGCGGAGTATTACGGGATCCGTTGCTTTATCTTCCGGTTTGTGAGCTGGATTGGGGAACGCTACAGCCACGGGGTGGTGTTTGATTTCCTGTCCAAGCTACAAGCCAATCCGCGACGCCTGGAAATCCTTGGCGACGGATCCCAGCGCAAATCGTATCTGTATGTGCGTGACGGGGTAGATGGGATTTTTACCGCCCTAGAACGCAGCCGCGCGCTCAAGAACCTCTTTAATCTTGGGCACGACGAGTTCATCGACGTCCATGAAGTCGCTTCGACGGTAATCAGCGCCATGGGCTTGGAGAACGTCGAGACGGTTTACACCGGCGGAGTGCGCGGGTGGGTGGGGGACAGCCCTCTGGTGCATTTGGATACCCGCGCGATCAAAAACCTTGGTTGGACTCCAAAGACGGCAATCCGTACCGGTCTCGAGCAGACCGTCAGTTATCTGCGCCAACATCCGGAACTGCTGGCCCGCCGGGCGAAATCGAAACTTGCCTAGGCCTAACAACCCGGCGATAAGTCAACATTTCAAGCTCGAAAGTGATTTTTATGAGGTCCAAAGTCCGCGCGCTCCTGCGCCAGTCCGGTTTATGGATGCTGCGTTGTTTGGGCACCGAGTTGGTCGATGAGCGCACGGGCCTTTCCTTGGGGCGTGCGTTCTGCCTGGGCTGGCGAGGCAAATTGCTGATCATCGGCTTGGGCGACAACCCTCCGGTGCGACCGTTTTTCCGCCCACAAGAGCGCCTGACGTTTTGGAAACAGGAGCTGGGTTTTGCCTCCCATCCTCCTCCTGAGTTTTCCTCCGAAGGCCGGGATAAAGCTGCCTTCCGCCCGCCCCTCTCCGAGTAGACGGCTGACGTGGAAGCACCGGCCAAAGCCTTTCTTAATGTCTGCAAAAGCGCGTGTGATAAAACCAAAAAATTGCGCCTGGGTATCATTTTGGGGCTTTTTGCATGAGCCGAGTTCTTAACCTGCTTTTGACTCATCAAAAGCCGGCTGAGGTGGCCCGCATGGTGGCGTGGTGGAGCCAGTTTACCGGTCCTGATCAGCTTCTGGTCCTGCACGGCGGCAGTGGTCCCGATTTCGAGGGCGTGGATTTCGCCCAGAAGCTCCATATCGACGATGCGCGATTGCGGACCGTGGATCATCAGCGCGAAATGCAGAGTTACACTGCGGTCCTCCAAATCGCAGCGGCTTGGCTCCGAGACAAGGACTTCAGCCACGTTTATTTGGCCGAATGGGATCATCTGCCTTTGGTGAAGGACTTCAACCAAAAGCAGGTTGGGCTGATGCAAAGTGAGGGGGCCGACCTGCTCGGCCATCATTTGCTGCGCGTGGACGGCACTAATCAGCCCCACTATCTTTACCATTTGAGCAATCCGAGCTTTCGGGCGTATTGGCCTGAGGTTACCTGTCGGAATGAGCCCTCCACGGTGCTGTCGATGTTTGGCAGCGGCTCTTTCTGGACCCGGGAATGTCTTGAGGCGGTCGCGGCGGTCGGGGAGGCGTTTCCGATGTATCTAGAAATCTTTCTGCCGACCCTAGCTCATCACCTCGGGTTTCGGGTCCGGGATTTTGGCGCGCAAAACCTCTTCGTAAGAAACGGCGGGAATTTCCAAAGCCAAGTCGATTCCGCTCGCCAGGCGGGGGCCTGGACCATTCATCCCTTGAAGAGAGTCTTCCGGGACTGAACCCGCGTGGATTTCGCGCTAGGTGGGGGAGATCAGCGGGCCGAGCCGCTATGGGACGAAAAATGCTGCCCGCCCTCTTCCAAGCGGTCCCCCACGGAGCTTGGTTCCCCGCCCAGTCAAGAAAGCTTAGCTTGCAAAAGCGACGGCCGCATGGAATCGACAGGCCCCCATGGGTGCTCCCATAAATTTTCCTCCCATCTGTTACATTGCCGCGCCGCCCCCAACTCTCCACCCTGAGCGCCCATGACCTGGGATTATTTGATCGTGGGTGCCGGGTTTGCCGGCTCGGTGCTGGCGGAGCGGCTGGCCAGCCAACTCGGGGCACGCTGTCTGGTGGTGGACCGGCGCGAGCACATTGGCGGGAACGCACACGATGGCCACGACAAGGCGGGTGTGCTTTTGCACACGTACGGGCCGCATTACTTTCGCACCAATTCGACGCGCATTGTCGAATATCTGAGCCAGTTCACCGAATGGCATCCGGTCAATTACAAGATCCTTTCCTTTACGGACGGGCGCTTCTGGCCGTTCCCGATCAACCTTAACACCTTCGAACAGCTCCTGGGCCGCCCTTCGACCAGCCAGGAAATGGAAGCCACCTTGGCGCAATGGCGCGTGCCTATCGAGAAGCCGAAAAACTCCGAGGAAGTCATCCTCTCGCAGGTGGGCCGCCGACTCTATGAGATGTTCTTTGAAAACTATACTCGCAAGCAATGGAAACGTGAACCCAGCCAGCTTGACGCCAGCGTGTGCGGGCGAATTCCCATCCGTACCAATCGCGATGACCGCTATTTGACTGAAAACTTCCAAGCCCTCCCCAAGCGGGGCTACACCGCGCTCTTCGAGCAGCTCCTCGGTCATCCCAACATCACCGTACGGCTCGGATGCGATTACCGGGCGGTCCGCGAGCAAGTGAGCTTCAATCATCTCATCTACAGCGGTCCCGTCGACGAGTATTTTGACCATTGCTACGGCCCGCTCCCTTATCGCTCCATGCGTTTTGAGCCCGAGACCCTCGAGC
>JAYVTN010000186.1:0-6814 GCA_043788785.1 Spartobacteria bacterium
GCAACCGAGGGCGGCGAGACAGTCTCGGGAGAATTGCACTCCAGGGGATCTGGCTCTAAACTCCGCGCGTGACCGATCTGACCTCCAAGCGCATTTTGATCTTTGTGGTGGCCTACAACGCCGAGAGCACCATCGAGAGTGTCATCGACCGGATCCCGGAATCCCTCCATGTGCCCAACGTGGAGGTGCTCATTATCGATGATTCTTCCAAGGACGCGACCTTCAAGACCGGGCTCAAGCGCGAAGGGCGGGAGGGCGGATTCCGGGTGACAATCCTGCGCACTCCCATAAACCAACGCTACGGAGGCAACCAGAAGCTCGGGTACCGGTATGCCATCGACAACGGGTTCGATATCGTAGCGCTCCTCCATGGCGACGGCCAGTATGCACCGGAGAAGCTGCCCGACCTGCTCCTGCCCTTTTTTACCGAAGACGCGGATGCCGTGTTCGGATCGCGGATGATCAACAAGAGCGATGCGCTCAAGGGAGGGATGCCCAAATACAAATGGGTGGGCAACCAGGTGCTGACCGCATTTCAAAACGCGATGCTGGGAACCCATCTCAGCGAGTTCCACAGCGGCTTCCGATTGTACGCGACCCGGGCTCTAAAACAGATCCCGTTTGAGCGCAATTCCAACAATTTCCATTTCGACACGGACATCATCGTGCAGCTCCATTTCGCGGGTCTGACCATTAAGGAAATCCCGATTCCCACATTCTATGGGGATGAGATCTGCCACGTAAACGGGGTCCAGTATGCGTGGGACATTTTCCGTACGATGTTGCGGGCCAAGCTCCACGAGAAGAACCTGCTTTTTGATCGCAAGTTCGACGTGGGCCAGGTGGAGCTTACCTACGATCTGAAGCTGGGGTTCGCCTCATCGCACACGTTTGCGATTGCGGCCGTCCGGCCCGGCGCTGCCGTGTTGGACATTGGTTGCGGGCAAGGCCTGGTGGCCCAGTACATGGCCAAAACCGCCTCCCGGGTTGTGGGGGTGGATCAATACGTGACCGAGCCCAAGGACCCCAATGTCGAGTATAAGCAGTGGGATATTGAGGCCGGCGAGTTCCCGACCGAGGTGGCCCAGTTCGACCAGATTTTTCTCTTGGATATCATCGAGCACCTCAAGGATCCGGAGGCTTTCATGGAGAAGCTCCGGAGCGCGGCTGCCATCAAGCGGCCGGAGGTGATTTTGACAACGGCCAACATCGGCTTCTTCATTACGCGGTTCATGCTCTTACTTGGCCATTTCAACTACGGACGCAAAGGGATTTTGGACCGGACCCATACGCGGCTATTTACGTTCGGGAGCCTTAAGGAGCTCTTTGAACAGACCGGCTACCAATTATTGGAAGTGCGTGGAATCCCGGCTCCGTTCCCGAAAGCGATCGGCAACAACTCATTGGGCCGCGCCTTGGTGAAGCTCAACGGGTTCTTGATCTGCCTGGGGAAAGGGCTGTTTTCCTACCAAATCTTCATCCGCGCCCGTGCGTTCCCGACGGTGTCCAATCTGCTGCTGGAGACCTTGGACCGAAGCGCTGAGCTCAAAAAAGAGCTTTTGAGCGAGGGCGTGTAAGCGCGGAGGGGTTGGGGTTGGTTATCGCCAGCCTTCGACAACACGAAGCGGCAATGTTTCGAAATTAATGCTCGGCTGATCCACCTTCACAGGGATGCTGGCCGAGCGCGTCGCATGCTCTTGGAGGAAAGCGGTAACCTCCATTACCCAAACCATGTAAAATGCAGGGCTGCCCCGCCAGCCTTTGCCGTCCTCGCGCACACGCGCAAGTTTTGGAACCAATTGTCCTTTGGGCGGGACTTGGAGGTCCCCCAACAGCCAGACACGGTGTCCAGCGCGCAAGGTCGCTTCCGCTTGGGCAAGGATGGGTGCCAACGGCGCTTCCGCCCGCATTTGGGCCATGATGGGCTGATAGGCCTGGAACCGTAGATCGCTCAGGGGCGGAATCGTGTACCAAGGAACGGCGCCCTTTAAATAGCGGTCAGCGGTGACTCCGCATTCCCAGCGGGTCACCAGGATGAGGTCATTGGGTCGAGCCAGGGTTTTGAGCGCTTGAGCTGCCAAGTCGATATTCGTGTGCCGGTAACCAATAATCCGGGCACACGGGAATGCGGTCAGGCCCAGGAACCCGATTGCCAGAGCCGCGCGGGCAGAGGCATGGAATCGACTGGTGCCCGGCTCCAGGATGGGATCGATACAGGCAGCGGCAAACCCGATGAGCGCAATGTAATACCAGACTTGGGTGTAGTAGTTGAGAAGCTTCAGGAAACCGGCATAGGCGATAAGGCCGACCAGTAATGAAACAGCGCCGAACACGGCGCGTTGTGTACGGAGGGAATCCCCGGGTGAGGAATGAGGTTTTCTGAAAGTGATGAGGGCGGCAACGAGGGCGGCCCCGGTGAGTGCCGGCCAGAGGTAGATTCCGATCCAATGCGGTGAACCTGTGAGTTCGCACAGACGCTGCCACATCCAGGGCAGGGTGAAGGGGTACTGGACCAGGAAATTCCAGTCATTGGCATGAAGGAACATTGGCAGGTAAGGGAGCATCGAGAGTGCTGCGATTGCGCCCACGGCCAGTGCCCTGGCCGCTGGCCGCCAGCTGCCTTGGACGTAAGCCGCAGCGCAGGCGCCTGCACCCAACCCAAAGAGCAAGACCGCATTGTAGTAGAGAGCGTGTACGGCGAGAACTGCGCAGACTGAAGCGAGAATCAGCCACCGGCGTTGACTGGACTGAACCACTTTCCACATGGCCCCGAACATTAGGAACATCAGCAGGAGGCCCAGGCCATATGCCCGGAGAGAGTCCCCGTAACGGATCACCATGGGATTGGCGCCCACGAGAACGAGTGGCCAGAAAGGGAACCGGAGGCCCATCCAACGGGCGTTGATCCAGAGCGCGCCAACGACGCCGAGCCCGATCAGTACGCCCACCACACGCAAGCCGTCATCGCCGGAGCCAAAGATTCCAGACCAAACCCGGATCGTGCTGGCGAAGAGCAACGGAAAGCTATCCTGATTGTGGTGAAGCCAGAGATCGCTCCAGGTAGGCTGGGTTGCGAGGTTTACCGTGTTGACCTCATCCCTCCATAGACCCCCAACGTATGGCGGAATGCACAGGTGCAAAAGTACGATGAGGAGCGTGGCCGCCAGCGCTACCCAGCAGTCCGGGCGTCGGCCACATCGCTGGGCTGTCTGTCTGATCTCGGGATACATTGGTTGCAAATCCTATGGGTTGGGAGGGGACGTCAGCGTGCGCTCAGGGCGCCGGGTCCGCAGCCACAACCTGAAAACCATCGCGGAGTACTGGAAGAGCATTGCAAAGAAATTGGATTTGCTGGCACCCGCTTCGCGCTCGCAGTACTGGGCGGGTAGTTCGACAATCCGCATTCCGGCACCTTGGGCGAAGTGGAGCAATCGGAAATAATAATCGCCGTATCCGTAGAAAATGTCGTCGAAGGGGAGTTGTCGGATTCGGGAAGCGTCCGCAACCCAGAAGCCGCCCAGATTGTCTTGGATCTGGGTGCGGATCACCAATCGGATGACCAGGTTATAAAGGAAACTTGCCATGTAATGGGAAGTACTGGCCATGCTGCCTCCGGGGCAGAAGCGGGAGCCGTTGACCAGATCAACGATCCGGGCGACGTGGAGCATGGATGGGATTTCCTCGGGCCGATGGGTGAAGTCGGTGTCCATGACGAGAAGGTAATCGCCGGTGGCCGCCTCGAGGCCGGTGCGGATGGAAGCGCCCAAGCCGCGATCGGTGGTACGCAGGAGGGTCCTCACATCGCTGTTCCCTGCAAAGGTGGTGCGTGCGAGCTCGAAAGTCCCATCGGCACTGTTATCGTCGACGACCAGGATTTCGCGGGTCCATTCGGCGGGGATATTTGCCTGGATAGCCCGCACCAGCTTCACGATGTTGCCGGCTTCGTTATAGGTGGGGAGAATGACCGAGACTTTCATACGGTGGAGACGGCGGGTTTACGAGCCACCACCAAGACCAGTGAACCGGTTGGGGTGACGCCGTGATTAGCCAGGGCGCGCTGCCAGCGTTGGGCCAGGGGGCGCAGGAGCCATCTGCGAAATCCGGGTGCGAGTACCCAGCGCCCGGTCACACGTTTGAGGACGCTGGAGAAGGCGGCGAACGGGGCCAGGAAATCGTTTGTCACCGTCATGTTGGGCGAATTGTAGCGGACAGTTTCGAGAACCTCGAACCCTGCCTCCGTGGCCAATTGGGTCCATTGTTGAGGGGAATAGGCATGGAAATGCCGCCAGAACCGGTTGTACCAGCTGCAGTAGAGTTCAGTGGCGGTTTGCATGCCCAAGGCCGCGAGCACGCGCGTAATCACGGCATAACGTTCGAAATCATTGGTGGGAACCGTGAAGTAGAAAGTGCCGCCAGGAGCCAGGACGCGGTGGACCTCGCGCAGGACAGGCGCGAGCTCTGGGATGTGTTCCAGGACGCTGTTGGAGAACGCCGTTTTGAAAGTGCCCGAGGGCTTTGGAATTGCCGAAGCGGGACAGCACAGGAGTTCGCTGTAGGCGTTGGTGGTTCGTGCGCACTCGATTTCACACGGATCAAGATCCAGGCCGGTATCAATTGTACTGGAGAACAGCAGGGAGGCAAACAAGCCATCCCCGCACCCGACGTCGAGCAGGGGAGCTGGGAACATGCGTTTGGAGAGGATTAGACATTCCAAGGTGCGTTCCAATGCGAGTGCCAGCGGTGCGCGGGCGACGTACTCGGGGGCAAAAGCGGTTTTGAACGTCATGCTCATACGCTCACCTGCCTGAGGCCTAGGAGGGTTTGGGAAATGAACTCCACTTGGGCTTCCTCCAATCCCACGAAGAACGGCACACTGAGGATCCGGCAGGCGAGTTCTTCGCACACCGGGAGCGCGGGGCTCGCATAGATGGGTTGTTGGGAGGCCGCGTAAAACCCCGGCCGGCACTCGATCCCGGCAGCGCGCATTTGTAGGAGAACCTCGTCCCGACCTTGCGGAAAGAACTCCGGGTCGAGTTGCACGGCCAACGCCCACAATAACGGGGAAACCTCATTTTCAAACTTCTGGAGGATCAAGCCCGGCTGGGATTCCAGTCGCTGCTTGTACTGGAGATGCAACGTGGCCCGCTTCTCGGCGATTTCCGGAAAATGTTCGAACTGCGCGCAACCCATCGCGGCTTGGAAATTAGTGAGCCGGAAGTTATGGCCCGGGACCTGGTGCCAATAGTAGCGTAGGTCGCGAGCCATCCCGTGGCTGCGGAAGAGGACCATGCGCTCATGGAGAGCCTTGTCGGAGGTGGTCACCAGACCGCCCTCCCCGGTGGTAATGGTCTTGGTCGCGTGAAAGCTGAAAGTGCCAATAGTGCTGCAAGCGCCTGCCGGGCGGCCTCGGAAAGTAGAGCCCAAGGCCTCTGCGGCATCTTCGATGACAGGAATGTTGTGCTTGGCCCCCAGCGCGTTGAGGGAATCCATGTCGCACATATTGCCGTAGGTGTGGACGGCTACGATGGCCTTGGTTTGTGGGGTCAGGACGCGTTGGACGGCATCGGCCGTCAGACACCACGTGTCCGGATCCACTTCGGCGAACACGGGCCGGGCGCCACACAGTAAGGCGACGTTGGCCGCCCCGAGGTATGCAAAGCCCGGGATGATTACATCGCAGCCCTGCCCGATCCCGAGAGCGAGGAATGCCAAATGCAAGGCGGTGGTTCCATTGGAGGTCGCACAGACAAATTCAGAGTCGAGGAATTTGCCGAGGTCGCGCTCGAGTTGATCCACGAAGGGCCCCCCGGAGATCCAGGTGGAAAGCAGCGCTTCCTGCATCCGGTCGGCTTCATTGCCAAAGAGGTAGGGTTTGGCCCATGGGATCAGCGTACTCATGTCAGAGGGTTTTGGAGTTGGACGGGTTCTGTGGCAAGTCCTTGGAATAGACGTTGAGGATCAGATCGTGATGGGGTTTTTGCCCTCGGAGTTGGAATCCGGTTGCCTGGTAGAAGGCATTCGAGCCGGTTTCCTGGATATTGGTGCTTACAAAATAACGATTCACTTGGGCCTCGGCAGCCAAGTCGGCTTCGAACGCTGCCAGGAGCGCTTTTCCCACTCCCTGCCCTTGGACTTCCTGCGCGACTGCGATGGCGAGCAGTTCGGCCCGACTCGTCGATTCAGGGTCCGGGGTCGTCGTCGGGCGAGTCAGGAAATAGCCGAGGCTCTGGAAGACTTTTCTTGCGAGACGGGGCTGGAAGAGTCGCAGGCCTGCCGCGGAAAAAAGCCGCAGGAAACCCGCGGGGGAGATGTTGCGTAATGACCGGGAAAGATTGGAAGAGCCGGCAAGGAAACCCGCGGGGTATCCCTCAGTCCCCACAACATAGATCCAGAGGCCTTCGCGGCGGGATAGCTCCTGATAGAGAACGCCGACGAAATGCGCCCCCAGGGCTTCGAGGATCCCGTGGTGGATATGTTCAACGTGGAGCTCTCCGATTCTGAGAAATACGGATTCGGGCGCTGAAACTCCAAGTCTCTGGACGGAGTGCATCATGGTGAGGCCCGGGCCGGGCACTCAGTCGCCGGTAACGATTTCCAGGGAGGGCAACGGGAAGATCATCTTGCCGCCCTTGCGTAAGAACTCGTGTTCGCGTTGGACCATGGCGTCCCGGAAGTGCCACGGAAGGACAAAAAGGTAATCCGGGGCCATCGCGTGGAGTTCCGTCTCGGAAATGATAGGGATGTTGGTGCCTGGAGTGAAACAGCCGAACTTGTCGCTGTTGACTTCCCCGATAAAGGGCAGCAGTTGGGGGGT
>JAYVTN010000187.1:0-10508 GCA_043788785.1 Spartobacteria bacterium
CATTCGCCATTCGCCATTCGCCATTCGCCATTCGCCATTCGCCATTCGCCATTCGCCATTCGCCATTCGCCATTCGCCATTCGCCATTCGCCATCCGCCATTCACCTGCCCTGACATGCGTTCCCCGGCCCAGTTGCGATTGCTTACGTGAAGGCTCTAACTCTTTGCTCTTATGAATGCATCTACACCAGTTAAACCACGGAACCGTGCCTGGAACCGCATCGGCTTTGGGGGGGCAACCATTCCCGGCCAACGCCGGGCCGTGCGCCATCACGCACGCCAGTTGATTGGAGGCGGGCGAACCCTTAAGGGCCGCCGGATCGCCGTACTTGTTGCCGATGGATTTGAAAAGGTGGAACTGACCTTGCCCAAGTATGCTCTCGAACTAGCGGGGGCTGATGTGGAGATCGTTTCGCTCCGGCACGGACGCATCCGTGGGGTCAACTTGCATGAACCCGCCAGCCGGATGGGCGTGGATAAAACGGTCCAAGAGGCCAATCCACAAGACTACGACGGCCTACTGATCCCGGGAGGGCTGATCAATCCAGACCTGCTGCGTCAATCGGCCAAGGCCCGGGAATTTGTCCAAGCCTTCGACGCGGCAGGCAAACCGATTGCCAGTATTTGTCATGGCCCTTGGGTTCTGGCTTCGGCGGACCTTTTGCATGGACGGGTACTAACCTCTTGGCCTGGAATCCGCGATGACTTGGTCAACGCAGGAGCAACCTGGCTGGACCAGGAGGTGGTTCGCGACGGGAATATGGTTACCAGCCGTGGCCCGCAGGATATGAAGGCCTTCATCCAAGCCATCCTTGGGCTTTATGAAGGAGGCGCCCGGTTTGAGCGGAGCCCATCGGCGCACGGCTTCTCCTCACCGAAGCGGGACGAACCTCCCCAAGCGGTACTGGAAGCCCTCCGGTGGATGCCACGGCCTTCGTTCCGGACGCTGGCCTTGGGCGCGCTCGGGCTGGGACTATTCCTCGCGCTTCGGCCCAGGCTCCGGCGAGTGGGCACCCTGGCTGCGGGCGGTTTGAAGGATGAAGCGGCACACTAGCGTTCGGTGCTACGTCGCGCGGCACTCTAGAGCGGATCAGCACCTTCCGGCAACCGGCATAAAACCAGGCAGCCGCCTTCCGGGTGATTGCTGACCTGGACGGTGGCCCCGATCAAAGTGGCCCGGTAGTGCATGAGCTCCAAGCCCAAGCCCAAGGATTTATCGCTGCTCGAGATTAACCCCGGGCCGTTGTCGTGGATGGAAAGCAACCGCACATGGGAGTCCCGACGCGCCTCCACAACCACGCGGGTGGCCCGTCCATGCCTAATGGCATTGCACACAGACTCTTGAACGATCCGATACAGGTGGATCTCCACGCTGCGCTCAAAGATGGGAGGTGCAGGTCCAGACCGAACTTCGCATTCCACGCCATGGCACGCCTTGGTATGGAGAGCCAGTTCCTCCAAAGCTTTCAGTAATCCGTAGGGTTGGAGTTCCACCGGATAAAGCCCTCGAGCCAGACGCCGAACGCTTTCTATGGAGCCCGAAGTGAGCCGGGAAATGAGGGCCGCCATTTCAGCATCTGAGTGGGTCTCCAAGGCGAGCTTTTCAGAGAGAGCTTTAGCGAGAAGCGCGATGCCGGCAAGTTCCTGGCCAAGATTGTCGTGCAGGTCCTGGCCGATCCGGGATTGCTCGCGCTCGTTGACTCCCAGGATCTCGCTCTCCAGGCGTCGGCGTTCGGCGGTTTCCGCGGTGAGTCCTTCCAAGGCTCGGCTGAGTTCGAGCGTGCGTTCCCGGACGCGCCGGCCGAGATCCTGGTTAAGCCGCACAATCTCCTCTTCAGCGGCTCTCCGTGCCGTGATGTCGTGGGCTTGAGTCACAAAACTCCATATGCGCTTGCAGTCGCACGCTTGTGGCATGCAGGGTTTCTTCGGCGCGTTCGCGTTCGATCACGTATCCGATTGCGCAGGCGATTTGGCGGCCATTGATTTCCTCCTTGGCCAAGTAATCGCGGGCCCCGAAACGGATGGCCTGGAGGCCGGTGTCTTGGCTGCTATCGCCGGTCAAGACCACGATGGGCAGCGGGGGGCGGCCCCGCGGATCAGGCGGATTGTATCGAATCCGACGTTGTCGGAGAGGTTGATATCCAGAAGAACAGCGTGGAAAGTCTCGCGGGTGACCCTGGCGACAGCCCGTTCCAAGCTATCAATCACAACGACTTCAAAGTAGCCCGGATGAGCTTTTTCGAGCTGCTGGCGAACCAGGCAGGCATCCGTGGGGCTGTCCTCGAGGAGAAGGATCTTTGGGTGCGGCAACCCGCTCAGGGCGGGAGGAGCGACAACCGCTGTTGTTACCATTGCATGGTCTTCTAGTGCAGAATGTGGCACGTAAGCCATTTCCGTTTTAAAATAATCGCTGGGCGGCTGAAACTCGGCAGGCGCACAGCGTGGGCGCGAAAACGGGCCGGGCCAGATCAAGGGATGGAAGCCTCTGCCACAGGCAACCGATTTCAGGCGAGATCGAAGATGAGTGCTTGGGTCGACTCGCTCGCAATCAGTTCCAACGGGCCGACCTGCTCTGAGGAGGCTCCGTCTCCGCTCTCCATCGCCAACCCATTCAGCACAAGGGCTCCATCAGCCACGTGCACCCACGCCCCCCGCCCCTCAGCTAAGACGTGACTGACACGCTGGCCAGGCTTGAGATTCAGGAGGTAGACATCAGCGTCTTGATGGATCACCGCGGATCCTTGGCGCCCATCGGCGGAAATCACCAGCACCTTGCCTGCCCCGGCATCCTCCGGCTTGGGATGCCATTCGGTGTAGCTTGGGATTAGCCCGCGCGTTTCGGGTTGAATCCAAATCTGGAGTAAGTGCACCGGGTCGGTCCGGGAAGGGTTGTACTCGCTATGGGTGACCCCGCTGCCCGCACTCATCAGCTGGAATTGCCCAGGGAGCAGTACCCGGCCATTGCCCATGCTGTCCTTATGCTCGAGAGCGCCCTGGAGCACGTAGCTGAAGATTTCCATGTCCCTGTGCGGATGCGTGCCGAAGCCCATCCCGGGGGCTACCCGGTCATCATTGATCACCCGCAATGAGCGGAAGCCCATATGGGCGGGATCATGATACTCGGCGAAGGAGAAAGAGAACCGGGAATCCAGCCAGCCATGTTGTGCGTGGCCACGTTGTTCAGATTTACGAAGAGTAATCATGAGGGTTGTTGATGGCAGAAGTCTGATCTGTCCGATCAGTCCGAAGGGTGCGACGGGGCGTCATTCGCGCCGTGTGATCTTGTGCTTCCAATGCCGGGGCGCACTGCCGGTCATCTGCTTGAACTGCCGAGAAAGGTGAAAGGCCGAAGAAAACCCCAGCGCGTCCGCAATCTCCTCAAGGGATCTATCCGTGTTGGCCAACAGCTCCTGGGCTCGTCGGATCCGGATGGTTTGATGGTAATGCTTGGGGCTGACACCCGTACGCGCTTTGAACGCCTGCCGGAAATGCGAGTATCCGATTTTGAGTTCGCGGGCGATGTGCTCCACGTTAACGGGGCGGTCTGCACGGGCGGTAATGAGCACCTGAGCCTTTTGAACGATCACTGCGAGCCTGTCCCGCTCATTGAGCGGCCTCACGGTCAAGAGGGCTAGAAGGTGCAACCCCAGTGTGGACAGCAGACTCTGGTTGCCCAATGCGTCGGTGCTTGCCAAGTCGTGGACCCGTAAGAAGCACTCGTGGAGAGCCGCCGCGCTGGTCATGTCAAAAACGGGGTGCTCTTCGGAAACCAGACAGCGCTCTTGAGCCCTCTCCAGCGCAGGCCCGCGCATTTCGATCCAATGTTCCACCCATCCTGTTGTCGGGTTCGGTGCATACCTGTGCCATTGGCCGGGTAGAACGACAAAAAGCATTCCCGCTTCGATGGGCCATTTGCGCGGCGGCGACCCGCATTCCAAGGTTCCCCTGCCTTCGCTGATCAGAACAAGCAGGTGAGCCTGTAATACGCGCCCCCTCTCCCAGGTGAAGTGATGGTCGGAAGGATGTCGTTTGGGCGGATACGGAGATCCGGGAGGCACGCGGGTGAAGCCAGTGGAGGTCGCGGTGCATCCCCAAACCGAAGCCATTGGGGTCTCCGGGAGATAGGCAAAATAGTCTTGCATAAGCAAACTGCCGGGACTGGCACTTTATGCATGCTTTCTGTCACAGTATCCATTGCCATGCGAGGGTTCTTTTCGAGATAAGCTTACTGCCAGCGCGGAAAGCGCCATTGGCCGGCTCCCATCAATCACCTTCCTCCCCAGCTTCCATGAACACATGAACACCTGCAAAATCGGACTCTTCGGCATCGGACTGGACGCGTACTGGCCCCAGTTTGCGGGGCTCAAAGAAAGGCTTGAAGGCTATTTGGCGGTCGTCGAAGGCAAACTGCACCGGCCCGGGGTGGAGATTGTCAATTTAGGGCTCATAGACACGCCCGAGAAAGCCTTTGAGGCGGCCCACCAGTTCCGGGCGGCCGATGTGGATCTCATTTTCCTCCACGTGACCACCTACGCGCTCTCCTCGACCGTGTTACCCGTCGTCCAGCGGGCCAAGGTACCGGTAATCATCCTCAACCTCTCGCCCGAAGCCGCCATCGATTATACGAGGTTTAATCAAATGGGAGACCGTACGGCCATGACCGGCGAATGGCTGGCCCATTGCGGGGCGTGCCCGGTGCCTGAGATTGCCAACGTGTTCAACCGGGCCCGAATCGAGTTCCATCAAATCACTGGCCAGCTCCACGATGACCCGGAGTGTTGGGATGAAGTAAATGCGTGGATGGACGCTGCCCGCGTGGCCAGCGTCATGTTCCACAACCGAATGGGTCTCATGGGCCACTATTACTGTGGCATGCTGGATATCTACTCGGACCTCACCCAGCAGTGTGCGCACTTTGGCGGTCACATGCAGATCATCGAGGTCGAAGAGCTTGCCGTTTTCCGCCACGAGGTCAGCGCAGCCCAGATCGCGGATCGGGTCGAGCTCTTCCACAAGACCTTCGACGTGCAATCCGAGTGCGCCCTAGCCGAACTTCAACGCGCTGCCCGCACGTCGGTCGCCCTCGACCGCTTGGTCCACCAGCATCGACTCGGCTCCATGGCCTATTACCACATGGGCACCGGGAGCGAGCAAAACGAGGACGCCATCAGTTCCATCATCCTGGGGAACTCCTTACTAACGGCCCGCGGCATTCCCGTGGCAGGCGAGTACGAAATCAAGAACGCGCAAGCCATGAAGATCATGGACAGCTTCGGCGTCGGCGGCTCGTTCACTGAATATTACGCGCTGGATTGGAAAGCGGATGTCGTCCTCATGGGGCACGACGGTCCAGGCCATATCGTGATCGCCGAAGGCAAAACCAAGGTGCGCCCGCTCAGTGTGTTCCACGGCAAGGTGGGGCGCGGCCTGAGCGTGGAAATGAGCGTCAAACACGGGCCCGTAACGCTACTGAGCGTCGTGCAGACCGTTGACGGGCGCTTGAAATTCCTCGTCGCAGAAGGCCACAGCGTCCCAGGACCCATCCTCGAAATCGGCAACACCAATAGCCGTTACCAGTTCAGCATCGGGGCCAGGCGCTTCGTCAATGAATGGAACGTACACGGACCAGCCCATCATTGCGCCGTCGGCGTGGGCCACATCGCTCATAAGATCGACAAACTAGGCAAGCTGCTCGGAATGGAAACCGCCCGCGTTTGCTGAGGTTGGCGCAAACGAAGCCTGTGCTCCACATGAACCCACTGGAACCCATCCTTGAAAAGATCCGCCACTTTCGGGACGAACGAAATTGGATGCAGTTTCACAACCCAAAGGACTTGGCAGCGGCGCTCAGTATTGAAGCCGGCGAATTGCTGGAGATTTTCCTCTGGAAAAGTGCCGAGGAGGTTGAGGCCACGGTCACCGCAAAACGCGAACGCCTGGAAGAGGAGATCGCGGATGTGGGGGTTTATTTGATCGAACTCGCCGACATTCTTCAAATCGACCTGCTCAAAGCCATGGAGAAGAAGATTGCCAAGAACGCGTTGAAATACCCGGTCGCGACGGCCCGTGGCAGTAATGCCAAGTACGACGAACTCTGAAGAGGAAGCGCGCCCCCGCGAGAGAGCGGTCTCTAGCGGGTGAATGGCCCTCACCTGGAGGGATCACCAAAGGTCCGCTACCAGTGGCAAATGATCGGAGGCCATCCGTGTCAACGCCGTGCGGGGTACTTTGACCTCCCCTATTCCCACGCACGTGCCCACAAAGATATGGTCGAGGCACAGCAGGGGAAACCGGGTCGGAAATGTGCGATAGCGGCAGGCCTGGGCACCCTGCACATCCTTTAGGGCACTGGAAAACAACGCGTGGACGCGCCCGCCCGTGTGCGAGTTGAAATCCCCACACAGGACCAAGGGTGGTTTCAGTAGAGCCGCCCCGGCCCATTCCGGCCCCAACAATGCCTTGGCTTGACGCAGACGCTCGCCACGTCCAAGGCCAAGATGGGTATTCAAGATCTGCCAGCGGCGTCCGTGGGCTTCAACTTCTACCCATAATGCGCCGCGCTTTTCCAGGAACCACCCCGACCCCACGGAGGGCAGGGCGCCGGTTTGGACCAACCGCAGCGGCAACCGGCTTAAGATCGCGTCCCCAAACTCCTCCTCGGCTATCCGCAAAGCTGGATGGAAATGGAAATCCATTGTGAGGGATTCGGCAATGATCCGAGCCTGATGGCTTTGGCCGGAGCGCATCCGCCGGTGATCGAGTTCTTGGAGGGCAACTACATCGGGATGGAGTTGGGCAATGGCTGCGGCCACTCGTTCCGGAGAGAGCCGCGCGTCAGCGCCTATGCAACTATGGACATTGTAGGTGAGCACTCGCATCGCTGGGCCTCAGGGGGCAACCCCGCGCACACCCTTCACTGGCTGAGGCCGGCTTTCAACCCCGATGTGGCGTGGGCGGGAAGCCCAGGGATCCGCCGCGGTGCGAAGCGCTGCCCATGGCCAGGAAGCCCATGCCACATGCTAAGCCAGATCTAATACCGTGGCCGCGGTTCCCGGCGTCATCCAATCAAGATGCGTGGTGGTCACCAACTTCTGGGCCCGGGCCGGCAGGACTCCCAAAAGAGCATTGCGTCGCGAGGGGTCCAATTCCCCAAATACATCATCCAACAACAACACAGGAGGCATTTGGAAGTGCTCTTCAAGCAATTGGGCGGCCCCTAATTTCAAGGCCAAAACCAACGTCCGATGCTGGCCTTCTGAGGCGAACTCACTGGGTTGATCGCTTAGATAAAACCGGAGATCGTCGCGGTGCGGCCCCACGCTGGTCTGTCGTAAGCGTGCATCCTCCTCCCGAGAAGATTGCAAGGCAGCCGCGAAATCATCGCCGCCGCCCGGGAGATACTCCAAGCGGAGCGTCTCTTTGGATCCGCTGATCGCGGAGTGTCCCCGGGCTGCGGGCGCTCCCAGGGCCCGGATCAATTCGCCACGGACGCGGCTGATTTCCTGACCCGCTTTCACCAAGGGTTCCTCGAAAGCCATGATCTCGTTCCACCGGGACGACGGCGCTTTGAGGAGGAAGTTTCGCGAGCGTAAAGCGCGCTCATATGCGCGCAGTGCCGTCCGGTAAGCGCCCTCCCGCTGGCCCGCGATGAAATCCATAAACCGGCGGCGCACCTCGCCCCCACCCCGCACGATTTCGATGTCCGCATTCGAAAAATATACCACCCGCCCCAGTTCCAGGTACTCAAAAGCGGACTTCTGTTCGACGGCATCCAGGGCCAGTTTTTTTCGTTCCTTACTAAAATAAAATTGGAGATGCCTGTCGGTCAAGAACCCATCCAAGGCGAAGCCTCTGCGGTGATGCTGGATGGCTGCGGCGAGCTTGGTAATCCGGGGCGACTGCAGGCGCAGGAGAATACAAGCGGCTTCGAGCAAGGAAGTCTTACCCCGCGCGTTCGGGCCCACAATGAAGTTCAAACCAGGGGCAAACTGTGTTTCAAAAGCCTCGAAACAGCGAAAATGACGGACTTTGAGAGAACGTAACACCCGAACAGCATTAGCACCGGGAGCCTGGAAGGCACTAGCTAAGAACGGGGCCCAAGGAGGGTCCAGGCATGCGGTTGGACTGAGGAGCGGGCCAGAGCCGCCGCAACTACCCAGTCCACCCAGGCCATGGAGTCTATTAGGTCCATCAAGGCCACGTCGGCCAGGCCCCGCAAATCCTTGGCTTGAATCCCCGCTGTGTGAACCTAGCCTCTTGCGCCCAATGCAACTGCTTCCCGGTTTCCGCGACTTTTATCCCGACCAATGCGCTCGCAGGAATTACATTCTGCACCACTGGCGCCAGATCGCCCGCCGGTATGGCTTCGTCGAATACGACGGGCCAGTGCTCGAACCTATCGATCTTTTCAAGAAAAAGAGCGGAGGCGAACTCCTCGGGCAGCTTTTTGATTTCGTTGACAAAGGCCAGCGCCACGTCGCCATGCGCCCGGAAATGACTCCGACCCTGGCTCGCATGGTCGCCGCACGGGAACGCGATTTCAAAAAACCTCTCAAGTGGTTCTGCGTTCCCCAATTCTTCCGCTACGAGAAACAGCAACGCGGCCGGCTCCGGGAGTTCTACCAGTTCAACTGTGATCTAATTGGAGAAGCCTCTGCGTCGGCGGATGCCGAACTGCTGGCGGTGGTCATCGATTGCCTCCGTCAGTTCGGGTTCTCCAGCCAGGACTTTGTCGTCCGCATCAGCGACCGCTCTGCTTGGACCCAGTTCGCCACCGCGCGGGGCGTTGCCGAGGACCGGGTGCTGGATTTCCTGGCTGTCATCGACAAACTCGAAAGGGCGACCCGGGAAGAAACAAGCAAACGGCTCGCGGAGTTCCAGATCGAAATAGAAGCCGTCGAAGCGTTCCTGAAAAATCCCGAAGCCGAAGCCACCGGTTTAAATTTGATCCTCCAGGAACTGCGTGCCCGGGGTTTGGAGCAATACGTCGAACTGGATCTTACCATTGTGCGCGGCCTGGCCTATTATACGGGGTTCGTGTTCGAGGTCTTTGACCGGAGCAAAAATGAACGCGCCCTGGCCGGGGGGGGCCGGTACGACAAGCTGCTGGGGTTGATGAGCGACGGCAAAGTTGATTTGCCCGCCTTGGGCTTTGGCATGGGCGACGTGGTTTTGGCCAACCTGATTGACGATACTCCCGCTGCCAAAGCGCAGATGGAAAAGTGGATCGCCCAGCAACAGGCCATCGAGGTCTATGTGGTATTGGCCAAAGAAGAGCTGCGGCCTGAACTTTTAGCTCTCGTCCAGCAACTCCGGGAAGCGGGCCGCCGCGTGGACTACGCGCTCACACCAACAAAGATCGGCAAACAGTTTCAAACCGCTGAGCATTTGGGTGCCTCAATGGCGTTGCTCATCGGCGAAGAATGGCCCCAAATCAAACTCAAGAAGTTGGGCACCCGTGAAGAGTTTCTGATCGACGCGTCCCAACTGGGCCTCCAGATCGACCAACTGTTGGGTTAAGGATCAAAAGTCGCGCAACGCGCGACGTTTTGGAACCGGCCGGGGTTCATGCACTCGGGGTTCGGGAGGCGCTTAGTGTTGCCAAAATAATGCAGTGGCACTAAAGTGGCACTTCATGAGGACCGAGCTCGTCACCACACTCAAGCGCAAAGCTACCGAAATCATCGCCAATCTGGAATCCGAACATGAACCTGTTCTCATTACTCAACACGGAAAACCAGCCGCGTATCTGATCGACGTTGAATCGTTTGAGTCTCTCACTCGAAGAGTCGAGATTCTCGAAGGCATTGCTCGGGGCGAGCGCGCGATCGAAAGCGGTCGCGTAATCACGCATCCAGAGGCCAAGAAGCGGTTGTCGAGATGGTTGAAATGATTTGGGCGGAACCCGCCCTCAACGACTTGGATGCCATTGCCGATTACATTGCCATCGAAAATCAGATCGCCGCCCAGCAACTGGTTGATCGCGTTTTCAAGCACGTGGAGCAGCTCCTTGTGCATCCAGAGAGCGGATCGTATCCAGCTGAGTTAGGTAAGTCCCGCTACCGGCAAATTGTAGAACCCCCTTGTCGAGTATTGTATCGCTATGACGGCAAGTTTGTTTTCATTATTAGTGTTATACGTGGGGAGCAACTATTTCGTAAGTCTCGACTTACAAAAGGTGATCGCAAAAAAACGGCTTAAATAAATCGGCTATTGGCAGATTTCCGTGGATCCGCGTAGGGAAGGACGCGTCTGATGGGGGCTATGCACCCCCAAACCCCGCACCGCTCGCCGCGGCAGGCGTTCGGGGGGAGTGTGGTGGCTCGGGCGCGCTGCAGCCCGGTTTCGCCCGAAGGGCCGATCCGGCGTGCCGGATCGGCCCTGGCTGGCTCCTGTTTAGTGGGCTCATAGACGCGGCTGCTGACCATCATCTCCTTGCGCTCGGGCACCACGTCCAAGAAGCGCTGTTTGCCCAACATTCCCCCGTAGATCGCCGAACCCGCGCCGAG
>JAYVTN010000188.1:0-2551 GCA_043788785.1 Spartobacteria bacterium
CGGTTCTCGTCTCGGGATGACTTGGACTTTCACCTGTTGATTTCATGTATGTACACTCGCACTAGCATGGGCTTCCAGCCCATGGCCCGCCGCGCCCTCTCATTCGTCATTCGCCCGCCCCATTCGGCCTAGGTCAGCTCGACTGATACCCGGCCGGATCAATCTCCACCGCCGCATACCCTATTGCCCGTAAGCCCTCTTCCAACTCCGTCACCACCTCCCCTATCCGCTCCATCTCCTCGGGCGCGATCTGGACCCGGGCCCAAGGGACTCCCCCCTCCCCAACCATGTAGCGCACCCGGAAAATCCGAAAGCCCAGGCTGCGAACCAAAAGCTCGCCCTTTTCCACCAACGCCAAGGCTTGGACGCTCACAGGCGTACCGTGGGGAATCCGTGAGCTCAGGCACGGTTGCGCAGGCGAATCAGCCGTGGGCAGACCCCAATTGCGGGACATTTCCCGGATCTCAGCTTTGGTGAATCCCAGTTCTTTCAACGGTGCCACCACCGAAAACTCCGCAGCAGCCTGGCGACCGGGTCGAAAAGCGCGGGCATCGTCGGCATTCTCTCCGTAGGCGATGGCCCGGAAGCCGCGGTCGAGGGCCAAGCGCTCAAGCTTCGCGAACAGTTCCGCCTTGCAGAAGTAGCACCGGTTGAGCGGATTAGCCACGTACTCCGGGTTGGCAAACTCATCCGTCCGGATCACCTCCACCTGTGCCCCGATTTGCCGGGCCAACTCCAAGGCTTCCTCCAGCGCTTGGCGGGGCAGGCTGGGACTGTCAGCGATGACCGCCAGCATGTCCTCCCCCAATGCCCGATGGGCGGCAGCCAAGAGATAAGCGCTATCGACCCCTCCGCTATACGCGATGACCAGCGGCGCGCACTCCCGAAGCCGGGCAGCCAAGGCCTCCGCTTTCGCGGAAACCCTCATAGAAGGAAACCCGCTGGCGCCCATCAGAGTTGCAGGCGCCGGAACAATTCGTCCAAAGGCAGGCTCAGGCCGATATAGAACTCGCCGAAATCCCCGTACTGAGCCGTCACGGCGTCAAAACGCATTTCGTAAACGATGGCTTTGATATCGAAGGTGTCATGGGCAAAGAGGGTTACCCCCCATTCGGCGTCATCCAGTCCGGTTGAGCCCGTGATGAGCTGGAGAATTTTCCCGTGGTAGGTGCGACCGACCCGCGCATGTCCCGCCATCAGCTTCTTGCGTTCCTCAAAGGTGAGCGCGTACCAGTTCTGTCCCACCGCCCGCCGCTTCGCCATCGGATAGAAACAGAACACCTCCCACACCGGTAGCACCGGGTAGAGTTTATCTTTGCGGTACTTGGCCATCCGCGCTGAAAACTCCGAGAGCGCCTTCCCATACTCGGGGGAGGCAGGATCCAATCCTTGCTCCCTCTGCAGGGTTTGGCCGTACTCCGCATCGGTCGTGGTGTATTCGCTTTCTTCAGTCAGCGAAAAATACGTGTAAACCGGGGTCAAAACATCCGGCCCCAGGGACAGGCTCAAGCGCTTTTCATAGCTGTTGGCCGTATGCAAGTCCGGCGTCAGCAACATGAAGCCCAGATCTGCCTTGGGCGATACCATGGCGAAAATCAAGAGCTGGGTGTTCTCGGACTCGCGGATCTCAGCGACCAACTCCGTGAAGGCTGTTTTCACCTCCCGCTGCTCATCGGGATCCAGCAAGGCCCACTGGCCGTGTTCGACTTTATAGAAAAGGTGCAACACGTGCCATCCTTCACGCGGAACGATCGGAGCGAGATTGGTTTCGGTCATGGCCCTTAGAACATCGGGAGGATGCCCCAAAGGGTCAAGCCGCGCTTGATCGCTGATAGTCGTGCCGCCGCAAGCCGACGGCGTTTCCGGGAAGGAGGCCCGGAATCAGGTCGCCAAGGAGCCAGGACCAAGGGGCTAAAAAAAGAAGCGTGAGACGGTGCGTTCAATGAAGATTGGCGCTCCTGTAAACAGGATTAAAAGGCCGAAGCCGGTCCTGACGCCCCGGGACAAAGATCTGCATAACCCAGTTTTTGGACCCGAACATTGCACCGTCCCACACACTCAACGTGCCTGAAATTCAACCGAAATCAAGCCCCTTACAGGTCTCATTTCCGTTTTTTGGTCCTTTTGGTCCTTTTGGTCCTTTTGGTCCTTTTGGTCCTTTTGGTCCCTTTGGTCCTTTTGGTCCTTTTGGTCCTTTTGGTCCCTTTGGTCCCTTTGGTCCCTTTCGTCCCCGGGGTCCGTGGGGTCCCTTTGGTCCCTTGCAGCCGCCAGAAAGGTGCCCAATGCCTGACGATGGCTTCATCCTGTCAGTTATCACTTCAAAACCAGCCACCGATTATCGAATTAAAACCAGCCACCTGCTTCAGACCTCACTATTCGACCTCGAAAGGCAGACAGTCGGGAGCAGATTGGATTCCCTGAGTATTTTTGAATTCGCTCGTGATTTGAGGGGAAATTCCGGGGCCTTTGGATTGGCGGGAGTTGATTATTAAGCCGTGGTGGATTGATAGAGGTGGGGAGAGACTTTCCTCGAATCCTTCCCTATGCAAAT
>JAYVTN010000189.1:0-4241 GCA_043788785.1 Spartobacteria bacterium
CCCGCACACCTCCGGCGTGCCATCCTGTATTACGCCTTTCACCGGTGGGGTCGCAAAGCCTCGCCACCGGCTAATTTCTTGTATGCCTGCGGCATTAGAATTGCGTGAAATCGCATAGGTTCTCAGGCCTCTTTCTTCTGAGCACTAATTGCGGCGGACTACACTAGGGAAGGTGGAAGTTCAATGCGCACGGACCCCGATGAAAGAAGGGAAGTATGAAGGCTGAAGCAGGAAGGGGCCACAAGCCGGGACGAGGGAAGGTTGAACCTTCAAGCATCTGAGGAACACTCCTTCAACCTTCATACTTCACTTCTTTTATTTATAACTGGTCTTGATAAGCCCCCCGGCCCGGGGCTATCCTGCATTACCCGCATGAAAGACCGCTCCACCCAGCCACCATCGCCTTCTTCCCCTGAGGAGCAGATCCACGGCATGGGGTTGCGCATGACCGAACAGCGCCGCCAAGTCTATGACGCCCTCATGACCCAGCGCGATCATCCCTCTGCGGTTGAGGTCTTTATGCGGGTCAAGACCAAGATGCCCTCCATCTCCCTGGCCACGGTCTATAACTGCCTGGAAACGTTGACCTCCTGTGGACTCGTTAAGTCCGTGAGCCACGACCGGGAGCCCGCCCGTTTCTGCCCCAACCTCGAAGCCCACGCCCACTTGTTCTGCGATGGCTGCGGTGGCGTGGTCGATATCCCGCTGCGCTCGGACCTCCAGATTGCCGAAATCTGGGAACTGCCCGAGAACGTGCGCGTGAGCCACCAAGACGTTTCTTTCAGGGGTTTGTGCCCCAAATGCGCCTCTGCAACCCCTTCGACCCTTTAAAACACATTCCAAAAGCATCATGAGTTCACTCGTCATCACAGACCTTCACGTCAGCATCGGAGATAAAGAGATCATCCGCGGTCTCTCCCTGGAAATCCCCAAAGGCGAAGTGCATGCCGTCATGGGGCCTAATGGTTCTGGCAAGAGCACCCTCAGCAAGGCCATCGGCGGCCATCCCGATTACACCGTGACTAGCGGCGAAGTCCTAGTGGACGGCGAGAACATCCTAGGCATGGCCCCGGACGAGCGCTCCCGCAAAGGGATCTTCCTGGCATTCCAGTACCCGATGGAAATCCCTGGAGTATCCAATGCGAACTTCCTGCGTGCGGCAGTGCAGGCGCGTTTGCCCAAGGGCGAGGAACTCGAGGCCACCGAGTTTTACGCGCGACTTTACGAGAAAATGGATGTGTTGGAGATGCCGCGTGCCTTTACCGCACGCTCAGTTAACGAAGGCTTCTCGGGCGGGGAAAAGAAGCGCAACGAGATTCTGCAGATGGCCATGCTGGAACCCAGCTACGCGATCCTGGACGAAACCGATTCCGGTTTGGACATCGATGCGCTCCGGATCGTCTCCAGTGGCGTCAATGCCTTGCGCGGCCCCAACCTGGGAATCCTGCTTATCACCCACTACCAGCGTTTGCTCGATTATATCGTACCTGACCACGTGCACGTCATGGTCAATGGGCGTATCGTCCAGAGCGGGGGCAAGGAACTGGCCTTGGAGCTTGAAGCCCGGGGCTACGAATTCATCAAGGAAACCCTCCAGGAACCCGCCGTCGTCTGATTAGCGCCCAACAGAGAAAAGAAGGAAAAGAAGGAAAAGAAGGAAAAGAAGGAAAAGAGGGAAAACCTATGAACGCCACCACTTCACTCGAGATCGACCGCAGCGTCGGCGATTTCTCCTATCCTGAGAAGCACCAGTACGATGCCGGGGTCGGGCTGACCACCGATACGGTCGAGTACATTTCCAAGGTCAAAGGCGAGCCGGACTGGATCCGCGAGTTCCGCCTCAAAGCCCTGGATGTGTTCCAGAAGAAGCCGATGCCCACCAACTGGGCTTCCAAGGACCTCGAAGCCATCAACTTCGACAAGATCCGTTATTACCTGGCCAATGGCCAGAAGGCGACCCGGTCGTGGGACGAAGTGCCCGAGGACGTCAAGCGCACCTTCGAGCGTCTGGGGATTCCGGAGCAGGAGCGCAAGTTCCTGGCCGGGGTCGAGGCCCAGTTCGACAGCGAGGCCGTGTATTCCAACATCAAGAAAGCCGTTGGCGATCAGGGGGTGATTTTCGTGGGCTCCACCGAGGGCCTCATGAAACATCCCGAGATCTTCCGGAAATGGTTCGGGAAAGTCATCCCAACCGGGGACAACAAGTTCAGCGCGCTCAACTCGGCGGTCTTCAGCGGCGGCAGCTTCATCTATGTGCCCCCGGGCGTGAAGGTGAAGCATCCTTTGCAGGCGTATTTCCGGATCAACGCGGAAAATTTCGGCCAGTTCGAGCGCACCCTGATCATAGCGGACGAAGGCAGCGAGGTCATGTACATGGAAGGCTGTACGGCGCCCAAGTTTGAGACCGCCACCTTGCATTCAGCTGTGGTGGAGTTGGTGGCCATGAAAGGCGCCAAGATCCAGTACGTGACCGTGCAGAACTGGTCGGCCAACGTGTTCAATTTGGTCACCAAACGGGCTATTGCGCATGAGGAAGCCGAGGTCAAATGGATCGACTGCAACATCGGATCGCGCCTGACCATGAAGTACCCCGGCGTGGTGCTCAAAGGGCGCAAAGCGCGCGGGGAAGTCATCTCCATCGCCTTGGCCAGTGACGGGCAGCACCAGGACACGGGCGCCAAGATGATCCATGCGGCCGATGACACGACCTCCAACATCGTTTCCAAGTCCATCTCGGTGGGCAAAGGCCGCTCGACGTACCGGGGCCTGGTCCATGTGCCCAAGCATCTCAAAGGCTGCAAGAACAACACCGAATGCGATGCGTTGCTGATCAATTCGACCAGCCGCACCGACACCTACCCGGCCATCACCGTGCGCGGGACGGGCAACGCGGTCCAGCATGAGGCGAGCGTGTCCCAGATCAGCTCTGAACAGATCTTCTATATGCAACAGCGCGGCCTCACCAAGGCACAAGCCATGAGCCTTTCGGTCAACGGGTTCGTCAACGATCTCGTGCGCCAATTCCCCATGGAATACAGCGTCGAGCTCAAGCGCCTCATCGACATGGAGATGGAAGGCTCGGTCGGTTAATTCCAGGCCCGCCCGCCATCCACTTGCCAACCATTGGACAGCCAGCCATCTGGAACCCGCCACCCCGTGAGCACCGCAATTTTAGAAGCAGACCCAATGCATGAATCCTTAGTCGCCGGGCCCGGCACTCTTCTGAGCGCCGGAGCGCGAACCCACAGCACGTCGCCATGGTTTGCACAACTGCAAGCTTCTGCCTGGGAGCGCTTTGAGGCGACCCCCATGCCAGCCCGTACCGACGAAGCCTGGCGTTTTTCCAACCTCAAACGCATCGATCTAAGCGGCTACACCCAGCCGCTCGCCATCGATCCGGGGACCCAGGCGGATCTGGTGGCTCGTTCCTCGGAACTCCAAGCCGTGGCCGGTCGCATGGTCTTTGGCAACGACCAGTTGCTCGCCTCTCAGCGTGTCAGCGAGGAACTCCGGGCCCGGGGCGTTCTATGGCTCTCCCTCGAGCAAGCCCTCGAAGAGCATCCCGAGCTGTTGCGCAAATATTTCATGCGCGAGCCTGCGATCTTGGGTGGCGCGAAGTTTGCCGCCCTGCATCAGTCCCAAGTGCGTGCAGGCACGTTCCTTTATGTGCCGCGCGGGGTGGAAATCGAGCTGCCTTTGGAAGCGTTCCATTGGTTGGAAGGCGAGGGCGGCTCCTGCTTCCCACACACTCTCATCGTTGTCGAAGAGATGAGCAAGGTGACCCTCGTGGATTACTTCCAATCCGCGGATCCGTCCGCGGGCGGGCTAGCTCTCGCCATGAATGATCTCTGGCTGGGAAGCGGCGCGAATCTGACCTACGTGTGCGCCCAGAATTGGAGTGCGCAGGCGCGCTCGTTCCAGATCAACTCGACCGTGGTCGGATGCGATGCCCGTGCGACCGCGCTGAACCTGAACTTGGGTTCTGCGTATGCGCGCACCGAGACGGTCAGCCACCTGCGTGGGGAAGGGGGCCGGAGCGATATGCTGGCAGTCACCGTGGCCGACGAGACCCAGGAGTTCGACGAACGCACATTCCAAATCCACGAGGTGCCGCACACTTCGAGCGATCTGCTTTTCAAAAACTCGTTGCAAGACTTCTCGCGAACGACCTTTTCCGGACTGATCCGGGTCAACCCTGGCGCCCACCAGACGGATGCCTACCAGAAAGTGCGCAACCTCCT
>JAYVTN010000190.1:0-9733 GCA_043788785.1 Spartobacteria bacterium
GGAGCAAACCACTAACTGGAGAGCCGGATGCGGGAAATCCGCCCGTCCGGTTCGGAGGGGGGGGTGGAGCAAATCAATGCTCCATCCCTACCTCTATCGCGGCGGCCGTTCCATGGGCTGGAAGCCCATGCTACGCTGCGTCCGGTCCATGGGCTGGAAGCCCATGCTACGCTGCGTCCGGTCCATGGGCTGGAAGCCCCATGCCACGCTGCGTCCGGTCCATGGGCTGGAAGCCCATGCTACGCGGCGGCCGTTCCATGGGCTGGAAGCCCATGCCACGCAGCGGCCGTTCCATGGGCTGGAAGCCCATGCCACGCGGCGGCCGTTCCATGGGCTGGAAGCCCATGCTACAGGGGTAGCCCATGCCACCTGGCTACTGCGCGCCGAGTACCCGGCCGTAGATCATCGGGCGCTTTTCAATGTTTGCCGCGATGTCTTGCATCATCAGCGTTCCCGCCGTCGCGTTATAATGGTGGGCATCCAAGTAATAAGCGGCATTACCGGTTATGGCCGTGGCGTCCGAAAAATCAATGACACCGCCCACGCTTGTCAGGTCGCCGATCCATCTTGCGTAAACCGGGCCCAAGCCCGCCTGCTCTTGCCCTTGGCGATACCATTGGGACACCGGGTTGACGAAAAACACGGCCTTGGGATAGCGGGCCCGCAGTTCCCGGAGTTGCTCCAACCGTTCAGGATTATAAGTGTAATTCCGGAAAAGCGGCTGGCTGCGCCACCAGCGGCTTGCGAAATCCTCGAGGGCAGCCTGGAGCTTGACCGGGTTGGGTGAAGGTTTTGTGGCCTGTCCGTTGGGAAGGAGATCGTTGGATTCGCGTTTGCCCCGCAGCATGGCAAGTGATGTGGCGAAGGTTTCCTTACTCAAAAGCCGCCCCATTGCATCGCCGCGCGCGGGCCATGGATGCACCCGATCCAGATACATCGATCTCCCTGAGGGGCGCGCTTCAAAGGCGTAGAAGTCCAAACCCACCAGGGGTCGGCAATCAGGATTGTCGGCCATCACTAGATCCACAAACTGGATGATCTGGCCCAGGCTTGCGCCTTGAATTCCGAGGTTCAGGCCATTCGCGCCCATTGCCTTGAACTCAGCGCCGCTGGGATCGATCCGCATCACACGCGAAGAGCCGAACACTGCGGTGCCCACGCCGTTACGCCCGGCGGCGCGCACTAGACGGACCTTGAATTTAACGTCGGTCAACGTGTCCAATGTGTAGATCCGCGGCATACGCCAACCGGTTAGGAAATAGAAATCCGCATACGGATCGAGCGCGCAATTGGTGCCAAGAAGCCCCGCAATCAAGAACGCTGATACGGCACTGAACCCTATGAGGTAGCGCCGAAAGCCAGGCTCCTTGATGGGCGGCAGCTTATGGGCAGGTTCTTGGACGGATGACACGCGGCGTTCCCTTCAGAATTGGAAGTACAGGAATTGGCTCGGACGGGCCAGGCAACTTACAGCCCAGACAAAGGCAACCGAAGCGACAACCGACCACGCCAGTCGTGGCTGCCACAGCCAACGTTGGACCCAGCCGGGAGGTGCGTGTTCAGAATCCCTCAGATTCAGAGCCGGCTCATAAGCCCAGAGCAGTTGATTGGTATTCGGCGCAAACCAGACTACGGCCAAAAGCGCTCCAATCAATAGCCATGGCGCACTTGCAGCCACGGGCGCCGCCGCCGGGGTTGGAGTCAGGCCGGACATTCCCGCAAGAATCGCAATGGCTGTTTGAAAATCTTTTGCCCGGAAGAACACCCAGCCCACGACTACGCAAACAAAGGTCAGCAAAACGCCTGGCAGGCGGGCAAAGGGACCGGGTTGGCTTGCCGCGTGATCGCTTCCCATGAGAGCCCTCCAGCCGTGGTGGATCACGAGGTAGGCACCATGCAGCGCTCCCCAGAAAACAAATGTCCATCCCGCCCCATGCCACAGCCCGCCCAGCAGCATGGTTAGGAACAGGTTGATGTTGCGGCGGGTGGTGCCCCGACGGTTTCCCCCCAAGGGGATATAAAGATAGTCGCGCAAGAAGGTTGAAAGGCTGATGTGCCAGCGCCGCCAGAATTCACCGATGCTGGCCGCCTTGTAGGGAGAACTGAAATTTATCGGCAACCGCACGTTGAAGATGCGGCCCAAGCCGATTGCCATATCCGAGTACCCGGAAAAGTCGAAGTAGAGCTCAAAGGTGTAAGCCAATGCGCCCGACCATGCTGCTGCCATTCCCGGGGCGGTGCCGACACCGGCGGCATTGAAAACGGCATCCGCGTGGATAGCGATCGCATCGGCGATGACGACCTTCTTGAAGAGCCCCATCGCAAAAAGGGTGAGGCCCACTGCCAGATTGGAAGAGCGGAACCGGAACGCTGCCGGATGGGAGATTTGAGGCGCGATCTCGCGATAGTGAACAATCGGTCCGGCAATGAGCTGAGGAAAAAACGTAACGAACAGACAGTAGTCGGGGAACGCGCACTCCTCGATGCGGCCTTGGTAAGCATCCACGAGGAAAGCGATCTTCTGGAAGGTGAAGAACGAGATGGCCAGCGGCAAAGCGATGGCATTCAAGTGGAAGGAAGCGCCTGTAAGAGAGGCCACATTATTGCCCAAGAAGGCCGCGTACTTGAACCACCCCAACATGCAGATATTGGCCGCAATCCCTAGGCCAAGGAGGAGGCGCGGTCGCGGGCACCGGCGGGCGATGAGGGCCTTGCCCACCGCGAAGTTGACGATCATAGCGCCCACGATGACCCACAGGTAAACCGGGTTCCACCAGCCGTAAAAGAACAAGGAGGCGCCCGTGAGCCATAGCTTCGCCAGCGCCGGCCACCGTCGGCCGATCAGATGAAACCCGGCCATCACCAATGGCAGGAACACCAGGATAAAGATGAAGGAATTAAAGAGCATGCGGCCTATGGGTTCGCTTTCGACAGCGTCGGATTGCCTCAAGGCATGCCAGTTCGCAATTGGAAATCCACGAAGCCTTGCCCGCAGCCATCACGCGGACGGGCAGCGTTCCGAAGGTTCCTCTCACTGGGCTTGCTCGATATGTTGGCTGACCGTCCAGCGGGCCACCTCGTCCAGCCCGTCCTTCAATTCGATAGATGGGACAAAGCCCAGCGCCGCAATCTTGGAGATATCCGCCCGCCAACACAGGGGCACACCGGGACTGGCCTGACCGTCAAACTCAGCGCTGATCCCAAGTCCCAAGGCCTTCATGAGTTGGCGGGCGAGTTCCCCAATAGTGACCTCGTTGCCACTGGCCAGGTTATAGCATTCGCCCCGGCAGTCTGCCTTCTCAACGACTGTCCTCAAGGCCCTCGCAATATCGGTGGCGTGAATGAAATCCCTGCTTTCGTGGCCCGTCCCCCGCAAACATAGCGGAGCTCCCACCAAGGCCTTGTGGCAGATATCCCAGATCACTTGGCGCTGGAGCCCCGGCCCATAGGCGGAAAAAATCCGGACGCTCGCCGTAGCCAAATCGTAAATCCGCGAGAATTCCTGGCAGAGCAACTCGCACTGCCATTTGTGGAACCCGTATGGAGAGAGCGGCGCTGGCTGGTGACTCTCGCTAATGGGCAACGACTCGGGATTCCCGTACACCGCTGCGCTGGAGAGCAAGATGAACCGGCACCTCGGGGCGAAACGCCGCAGGGCGTCCAACACTTCGAAAGTGAGCACGGTATTATCCCGGAAATCACTGGCCGGATCGTCCATCGATAACGGAACCGAGGCCCGCCCGGCACAATGGATAAAGGCTTGCGGCTTCTCGACGCGAAGCAAATCTCCAAGATTTGGACTGGGCAGGGCGATCCGGTGATAATCTGACATCGCCCCGACATTGATGTTCTCCCGGGCAAGCAGGTCCATGCCAACCACACGCCATCCGTTGGCTGCGAAATGTGCGGCCACGTGCTTGCCCAAGAATCCAGCAGCTCCGGTGATCAAAACGGTAGGGCTCATATCGGAGGATTCCATGATGGGCGTTGGGGGAGCACTGGAAAATTGGCCCTCACTTTAAAGGTCTCCAAACGCTTTGCTACTGGCGATTCGCGGACCCTTGACGGTGGGGTGGGATGCATGCAGACCGGCCAAATACTCGGGCTCGGCAGGGAGCGCGGCCTCGGCTTCGGGCGTCCAATCAGCAGCTTTGATCCAAAGCTTTGCGCGAACATCGAAGCGTTTGATGACCCGGGCTGGATTGCCCACAACCACACTGAAGGGAGGCACGTCGCGGGTCACCACCGAACCGGCTCCAATGATCGAGCCAAAGCCCACTCGAACCCGGCCCACGACCGTGACCGAGGCGCCCAACCAACAGTTGGCGCCGATCTCGATAGCAGCGTCCAATGTCGTGCCGGTCACCACATAGGGAACGAACGGATCCGAGTAGATATGGTCGGAGCCCAGAAAATGGCAATCGACTCCAGTTAGGCAATAGTCGCCGATCCGGATGAGTTCCCCGGAACTCATGAAGTTACGGCGGCCAATGAAGCAGTTGTCGCCGATGACGATGGCCGGATCTGCGGCATGGCGGTTATTAACGTTGAGCCATGTATCTGCACTGATGATGGAGTGGTGGCCCACGCGCACTTGGTTCCAGCCCAAGACATGGACGCTCGCGTCCACATGGGAATGAGGGCCCACGTGTGCTCGCGCAAGCGCCTCCGCCTGCCGGTTCGCGCTGCGGCGCCGCAGCCACCGCTTGATTGCGTGGAGAAAGCCGCTCATGGGATCGCGAGTCGCTGGTGTTGAAGCAATGCCACCGGTTGCCGGCTTATCAAGGCACTCCGCAGATCTTCATTGGCAGGCATCGCCCACAGTTGTTTGACGGGCGTTTCCACCCACTTCAAATAGTCCGACGGCTGCGGCGTGAAGCCTGTGGCCAAACCCAAACAACGCTCGGCCAGATAATAGACCAGCGCCGCATCGCCCTGTTGGGATTCGGTGGGCTTGAGGCCCCCACCCAAAGCCGCGTCGACCATCTGGAAGTATTCCTCGATCGACCCAGCCCGCTGGACGAAGCCGCAATCCTCGTAATAGCAGTGGGTTCCAAGAATCACCGGTTTGCCCAACATGCTGGCTTCAATTCCCACCCGTGAGGTGAAGGGCAACACCACCGAGGCATTCTCAAGCAAGTCGTAGGTGTTGACCGGATCAGCCGCACCGATAAAACGCAACCGATCCCCCATCCCCGCGAACGGAGCCAGTATCTGTGCCCAGTCGTCGCTTCCACGGTATTCCGGAATCCGCTCACATGGATGTTGACGCACTGCCACGGTAACATCTCCTCGCGCCGAGGCCCATTCCAGCAGCGCTTTGAGCCACTCGGTCACTGACCCGAATAAACGTTGCCGGCACAGTGCCGCAGTATCCGAGCGGTAATTGAGAGGCACAAGAATGTCGCACTTGGCCTTGGGATCCGCCGATTGGCCCGAGGGCTGTGGCTGCAACTGGAACGCATCGCGCCCTTCCATCCGTTTGCGCAATTCCCCGCGCGCCAGTTCTTGAAGTGCCCGCTGGTTACTGGGCTCCGTGCGCGAGCGGATGACTTCGAATGCTTTAGGGATGTCCCCGAAATGGGCAGCAGCTCCATCATGGGCGACAAAGAGGCTGCCGACGCCAGAGTCAAATGTGGAGAAAGGTATTTTGAGTTGTTCCGCGATGTGTGCGTAAACGCCGCTGACAGCCCAGACGCCGCCTGGAACCAAAATCCAGTCGAATCGTTGTTCCTTGAGCATGGCTTCGATTCGTCCGGCATGCGCCCGCATCGCGAGAACGAGAGCCGCGTTGCGCTCCAAAAACTGTTGGGCATTACGTTCGCCCTTGAGCTGCCGCACCGCATTCTCAAACAACAACAGATCCAAGAACTGGGACTGCGCTGGCGTGCCTTCGGGCCCGTTCCCCACATCGATGATGGGAAACCATTTGGCGGCTTGCTGGACAAGCCCGTGCACTGCCTCGATTTCGTTGGCCTTGGCACAATTGAAGAAGACGTTGCTTTGGTCCCAGAGCAGGGTCACGTGCTGGCCCTCGCGAGCCAGCATCAGAGCGCACTCAAGACTGAAAAAGGGGACTGGCGTGCACAGCCACGGTGTGACGAGCACCCCAATCCTTGCGCCTTTTCCCGGATGCGGCTTGTCCACCGCCGGATGCCGTTCCAGACGTTTGGAATATTGGAAAGCGAGATCTGAAAACCGGGGAGGCCGCGCAGCTTTCGCGGCGGGGAACACCGAGCGGATTGTGCGGATGATGCCGGCAAGGCTCATGACTGGGGAACCATGTATTTGCTTGCGAGCACCCCGTTGCTTGCCAGCAAGCATGGGATCCCGTCGATAACCGGGAACACCAGCGAGCAACCTTCGCAAAAAGAATTCCCGCGGACCATGGCCAAGGGCTGCTTGCACACGGGACAACCAAACCCTGGAGTCGCCGGGGGCTCCTCGCACACGTCTTTGCGGATCACCACCAACCCGGTCTGGTTGTGTGCCACATAGGAGAACTCAAGCAACCGGTGTTCAACCACATCCATGCCCAGCTCCCGCGCAATCCCAGCCAGATCGCGGCAATATCCATTGGCTTCAATCCTTTGGCGGGTCGCCTCGGAACCCAGCTCGTACGAGGGTTCGAACAAGACCACCCATTTGCGGGCAACCCGATAGAGCTCGGCTAAGGCTTCGCGTTCACGACCGTGGTTGGGTTCGATGGCATGCGAGGTGAACACAATGTCCGCACTCCGGTCAGCGAACGGCATGTTAAAAAGATCGCCGGTCGAAAGCTGGGGCGTAAAGCCGAAGCCCGCCACGAACGGTTGGGCTACAGCGATCCGGGACCAGGACAAATCAAAGCCATAAACTGCGCTGGGCAGCCTAGGCAGTTTGGCCACGGTGTTGCAGAGCGTCGTGGCTTCACCAACACCCGCCTCCAGGAGGGTGTCCCCATCGAGCCCGCCCAACACCCGGGCTAGCGCAGCCGTGTACTGGTGATGTTTCTGAAGATAATCCGGGTTCTGCAAGGCTTCCAAATAGCTGCCACTCTGCAAATCGTAAGAAATCAGGATCGCGTCGAGGCTGTTCTGGTCTGTGCCCCCGAGCTGCCGGAAATGGCTCATGATGTTGACCTGGTTTCCGTAGAGCGCCTTGAGCTCCTGCATGCTTGGTAATGTGCGGCTCATGTCAGCGTACTTTTACCGCAGGAGCGCCCGCATACGTCGAGTCCGATTCAGCGTCTCCCAAAAGAACGGCATTGGCGCCGATTCGGACATTGTCTCCGATTCGGACCATTCCGAGAACTTTTGCACCCGCAAACACGGTACACCCGTCGCCGATCGTGATGAACTCGCCCGCAGCGCGGCGCTTTTGTCCCAACGTCACTCCTTGGTAAACGGTAAACCCGCGCCCGATCCGATGGCGCGGTCCGATCACCGTTCCTGCTCCGTGCATAATCTTGAATCCGGGCGCTATTTCCGAGCTGTAGTAGATCTCCATGGCGTGTTTCCGCCGCATTAAGGCCGCCAAATATTTCAAGGCCGGGTGCTGGGGATCGGTTAGAAAAATCTGGTGCGAGAGCCGGTAATTGAAAATCCCGTCCAAAGAGGCGCTAGTCTCCGCCGCTTCAAAAAACGCTGCGTCAAAATCCTTCTGCCCGTCGAGTACCACGTCGCATACGGCCACATCGGTGCGCAGCGCTTCCCGACAGCGCTCATAAGCGACCTCCGCCGGGGCTACCCATTCCGCCTCGCAACGGCCAAACTGCAATAGGAAATCGCGCCGCAAATATTCCAGAAGAACGCTCATACCTGAAGGGATGCGGTGAGTGGCTGCGGCAGGTCGTTCGCATCAAGCCGGGGCAGCGTAAAAGCCGAATTGATGGACAGGCATGCGGTTTTCGCCTCGGTGGTAAGCCCGAGGGCACCATGATGCCGTTGGACGGTTTCCAGCAAGGACCCATTGTACGCGCCGTAAGGATAACACATCACCCAGTCGCGGGTTGGGGCGCCCACCGCTTCCAAAAATTCGAGGGAGCTACCGATCTCCCGGGCCTGCTCCTGGGGCGTGAGCGTATCCATCCAGAAGTGGCCGCAGCCATGGCTGCCCACGTACATGCCATGCCGCACCATGCAGCGGAGCTGCTCCATGTCCATGTACAGCTCGCGTGAAAAGGCGGCTTCATCGGACGCGACATGCCGGGCGAAAAGCTCGTCGGCGATACGCCCCCGCAGCCCCTCGGGCAACTCCCGCTGCAGCATACGTTTGACGAAATCCGACATGAAACCGTTTGTGACGGCTACCTCCACGAACAGCGTATCCACCAACGTGAGTTTATTGGCGGGCTCGTCACTCGGTTTCATGGCGAGATGACATCCCACAAAGCCAGCCGCACCGGGGATAAATTTTTTTCGTGGAGTCATACGAAGCAGACCCATATAGCACGGGTTTCCCCTCCATGAACGCCAATAATTTGCCGCGATTTCCCGGCCATCAAGGCTGCAATAATTCTCGGTTTGTCTTCGGAGCCGTGCATGGCGTTGGCAAACTGGAGCACGGTATCCAGGCATCCTTTGAAAGATACGGAGTACACCGCTTAACGACGATCAACCGATTGGCCTCACAATCACACCGGGCCCCGACGGCGTCTGCGAGAAAAGAGATTTTGGGGTCAGGCGACGATTCCTGACAGAGCCCGCACCAGCTCCACACTTACGGGGTTAGGGGTCACATCTCAAAAGTGGGGTCAAGACACAGAAACGCTCAGGAGCTTGCGCTGGGTATTGAGCCTGGCGTGGGTGGCATCATGGGTCTGCTGGAGGGAGCGTTCACAGGCGACGATACGGGATTGCGAGGGTGGGATTGTAAGGAAAAGCGCAATCCCTCAAATCTACGCCAACAGGATGCGAGCCCGGAATTAACTTAGCTGCCAATCCGAAGAGCACATCCTATCAATCCCGGCAACCCTGTCAGCGAAGCACCCGAGAGGCGGGCGTGAGGCAGATGCAATTTGACAGCGGCTGCAGAGTGTGGCGAATTGCCATCATGGTAAAAACACAGGTGCAAATCCCGGATGCTCTCTTCCGAGAGGCCAAGCGCATCGCATCCGAAAACGAAATGAGTTTTGCGGAGGTCGTCCGGCGGGGATTGGAGGAGATCATTCTGCACCATCCGCCTGGAAGGGAGCGCGCTGCGGATTGGGTGCCGCCAGCAGCGTTCGATTTGGGCGAAACGCTGGCCCCGGAAGAGGATTGGACCGCTCTTTGTCACGAATAAACTGCCATGCTCAGTTTCGACACCAATCTCGCCGTGTATGCGGCCAACTCCGCGTCTCCCCTCCACACGAAGGCGGCAGGTTTTATTCAGTCTTTGGCAGTCCGAAAAGACGTCGCCGTATGCGAACTGGTGTTGGTGGAGCTCTACCTGAAGCTGCGCAATGAAAAGATTTTCTCTCGTCCGCTCAGTGCCGCGAGGGCGGCAGCGGTTTGCCAATCATATCGAAGAAACAGATCGTGGATGCTCATCGAATCAGCGCCCGTAATGGATGAAGTATGGCGGCAGGCCGCAGTCGATGAGTTCGCCTTCCGCCGGATCATCGATCTGCGGTTGGCCTTTACTCTCCGCCATCACGGCGTCACCGAATTTGCCACGACCAATGAAAAGGATTTTCAGGGCATTGGCTTTAGTCGGCTATGGAATCCAGTGGCGCCATGATATGAGGCAACCAGCGGGCCGCAGGAATACG
>JAYVTN010000191.1:0-6181 GCA_043788785.1 Spartobacteria bacterium
GAAAAATTGCAGGGTGAGGTTTGACTGGCGGTTTAGATTTCGACGACTTTGACTGACTTCATAGACCCGGTCGGGTGGCAACTCGAAGAAGTCGGCAGCATTCCCGGAATGTTTGCTTAGAAACACGAAAAGATGCTCCCGCCACAATGCCATACCTTTTTTGGCTGTGGCAATGATGCGTTCCTTGCCCACGAAGAATGTCGTCCGGTTTGGGGCGATTTTGAGGCGGCCAGTTTCCGCGGCTCGCAAGACCTCGCGGATATGTGGATTTTCCATGAACCCGAACCGTGCAATCAACCGGAAGAAGCCCTCGGAGCGATCAGTGACCTCCACCCGTTGCCCGGCGGGAACGTATGGGCGGGTTTTGTCCGTGAGAATGGTCAGGATGATGTTGCGGATGTGGAGGACCTGGTTGTGTTTGATGATTTTTAATCAAGGCATTGGGAGTGCCTTCGGGGTTGCCTGAGAGAAAAACGGCGGTGCCTTGGCCGCGATGTTCGAGGGAGCCGAATAGGATGCAGACCGACGGCTCGCGGGCTTTCCCCGTCCTCGCTGGGTTACAATATCGGGTTACAACGGGCCCTTGGGTCCAGTCGATTTCAACCTTCATCTTTGGTTCCCGGGAGTTCCAGGCGGACACGTTTCTGAGCGCTTGCGCTCGGAGCGGGGAGGCCCTAGTAAGACGCTGAAGGTTAGCGAATTGGGCAGTTAGCTCAGCGGTAGAGCGGCACGTTTACACCGTGTTGGTCGGGGGTTCGATCCCCTCACTGCCCACTCTTTTTCCCCGCCGTCAATGGATCAGGGCCAAAGCTGCCGCTTCTTCCGGGGGTGACAGAAACGGAATTCTGCCTCACCGGGCATCGGACTGAAACTGGTCGGGCCAGCCGGCACCTCGGGGCCTCGGCAGATTTGTTTCCGGACTGACCTTGGAGTGAGCCGCACTAGCCCTTCAATGGAACGCAGCCGGCCGGGAATCAATCGCTTGCCCTCAATCCTTCAATGGCGGTTGTGGGCCTACACCGGATTCCGGGGAGTTATCCGGCAGCGGAACTGGCGGCCGACCATAGAACTGACGCATGAATGTGACAAATCTGGACGTTTCCCCCAATCGGGCTACCGTGTAGGGTCCATGTTGCCTCCCGCTATTGCTGCCGTGCTGGCAGTTGTTTTCATCGCCGCCAAATACCCCATCGCGGCGAAGATGGCGCACGAAAATTTCTACTCCAGTTGGATCGCGATCTCGGCCGAGGATGTGATTTGGGCTCTGGCGTTTTGGGCCGTGGGCGGTCTCGGGTACCGGTTGCTGGCCCTTAAACCGCGTCTCAAACGACTCTTCAGCAAGGCGCTGATGTCGGTGGCGGTCCTCGTAGCCTTATACGCCGTTCTCAATGTGGGCATCTATGGGGCCCTCAAACAGCCCTTGAATTCCCGGGTCTTGGCAATGGCAAAGCATGTGGGCGATCTCGGCTCCTCCATTTCCGAACACTGCAGCCTATCGATGGTACTGGCTATTGTCTTGGTCCCGGTGGCTACCTGGTTAGCCAGCCGGTTTCTCGCACGGTACGCCTCTGGAGTCTGGTTCCGGCGCGGGCTCTTGTCTTTAGCGGGCGCATGGATCGTGGTGGGGAGCTTCTTCCTTAACCGGATCACCCCGGATGGCTGGCAGCAGCGGGCGGGACGCAATGCGCACCGCGAGATTCTTTTTTCAGTGGTCTCCGACTTCCTAACCGGAGGGCGTGTGGAGGTGAAAGGCAATTTCGCCCCGGAGTACCTGGAGGACTTCAAGCCCGCATCCGAGCGGCGGGTCGAGCCGTGGCCGAAGCCTCCGCGCAATGTCATTCTCTTCGTGTTGGAGTCCACGAGCGCCGAGTACATGAAACTCTACGGGGCCCCGTACAATAACACGCCCAACCTGAGTCAGGAGGCCGGCAACTCGTTGTTGTTTGAAAGTGCGTACGCCCATGTGGGCTATACCTTCAGCTCGTTCATTTCGCTGACCTATTCCATCTACGCGGGGTTGCCGTGGCAGTACCGCCCTGGAGGCGCCCGTCCGATGCCCAAAGGCCTGGCTGCCTTCCTCAAAGAGCGTGGCTACCGCACAGCCTATTTCTCCTCGGCAGATCCGGAGTGGGGTGGCATGGATCTGATGGGGACCCGGGCTGGTATCGATGAGGTATTCGGGCCCAATCAATTAGCGCCCAACTCCAAGAGCAGCTCCTGGGGCTGTGAAGATGGTCCCATGATGGACGGCTTGCTTAAGTGGATCGACCAGTCGCGGGCACGCCCGTTTTTTGCAATCGCCTGGACCGATGGGACCCATCATCCCTATACGGTTTCCAAGACGATCCCCGCTCTGGAATTCCAAGACGAGGGGCATCCAGTCGATGCAGCCAAGGGCCGGTACCTCAACGCGATCCGCCAAGCCGATTTCCAGCTGGGGCGACTCTTTGCAGCCTTGCGCAAGAGCGGTCTCGACAAGGACACGTTGGTCATCGTCACCGGCGACCACGGAGAAGGTTTTGGGAGTCCGCATCCAGTCATGGGGCATGGAAGCGCGTTGTTTGAAGAAAATCTTCACGTGCCTCTGCTTTTTTGGAGTCCCACGATGTTTGCCGGCGGCCGCCGCGATTCCAAGCCCTGTGGGCATGTCGATGTGCTTCCCACTTTGGCGCATATGTTAGCCATAGAGCCCCCTGCGGACTGGCAGGGTTGCAGCCTCTTCAGCCCGGATCATCCGAAGCGGGTCTATTTCATGGCTGATCGCGACGGGTACCAGTTTGGAATGAGGGAAGGCACCCGCAAGCAGATGCTCTTTGTGAGCGCTGGATTCCATCGGCTCTACGATCTTAAGAACGATCCCCTCGAGCAGGTTGATATCTCGGCGGACGAGCCTGAGACGGCCGAAGCCATGAATGGGCGTTTACGGGCGTTTGTGCAGTTTGAAGAGGCCTTTCTCAAAGGGGAGCGGGTGATGTTGCCGCAGCTGGGAGTCGTCACGCGCTAGCGCGGGGCCGGACCGAAGGGACCAAGGGAGGGCCTCTTTAAGGAGGGCTCTTGCGATGGTGGAGCCGGGCTTGGGTCATGCGCTCGCGCAGGTGTCACCGGTCACTTCAAAATGTACCACGCAGGCCGCCTTGCTGGACGAATGCCTTCTCCAGGCTGCGCAGTTGATGGTCCAAGAGGTAGTTGGTGAGCTTGGTGAGCCCGAGGAGCACGTTGGTGGCAATCTCCGGCTCCGGATGTTCAATCCCTTTTTGGAATGTGGCATACCCGGCACCCGGCGTGCCGTTGAGCTGCCGCAGACGCTGCGTGTAAGGATGTTCACGCGACCACTCCACACATCCGCGCGCCTTCAGGAAATCGCGGTAGTCTTCCAGGAGTTCCTCGAAGCTTGCCCGGCCCACTCCCACGAGTTTGAGCTCGGTCTGCTTGGAAATGCCCGACGCCGCGCTGGCTTCTACAATGTTTTGTTTGCCCGAGCGGGCGGCCTGTACCATCTGATCGACCGTGCGGTCGCGTCTTTGGAGGAAACGACTGCAGAACCGCACCGTGCCGAGATAGACGATCTCGGCTTTCTGGTAGGAGAGCAGTTTTTTGTAGCCGCCATGCGGCGGGATGTGTCAGCGATCACTCAAAACCAGCCAGTGATTATCGAAATTAAGGGCGTCAAAACCAGCCACTTTTTGGAACGCAAAACAGTCTCGTTCGCCGGCGCATTTGCCGACGCAATGAGGCATGTCCAACGTCCTCAAAGTGAGCATTCAAACAACTATATACAGTTTAGCAGATCGCGGTTGGTCCCAGCGGCGCATTGCGCGCGAGCTTGAGGTCGATCGCGAGACGATCGGCCGACATCTGCGGCTTCGCCCAAAACCAGCCATTTCGATCACCGGCTCGGAGCCAGGTTGTGAGTCAAAACCCGCCAATGCTCTCGTCGGCCCGGAGGCAGGCGGCGAGCCAAAACCAGCCATTTCGATTCCCGGCACCAGCGCCGGACGCAAGAGTGGCTGCGAGTCGGTAGCTGCCGCTATCAAGGCCAAGGTCGAGGCGGGCTTGACCGCACAGCGGATTTACCAGGACCTCGTGCTGGAGGGCGACTTTGCGAAGTCCTATCAGTCCGTGCAGCGCTTCGTGCGCAAGCTCAAGGAGACGCAACCCGAACGGGTCTGGAGGATTGAGTGTCAGCCGGGCGAAGAGGCACAGGTGGACTTTGGGGTCGGCGCGCCGATCTACGAGACCCCAACGAGCAAAGCCCGAAAGACATGGGTCTTGCGAGTCATCTTAAGTTGGTCGCGCAAAGGCTATAGCGAAGTGGTCACCCGGCAAGACACCGAGACCTTCTTGCGCGCGCTGGAGAACGCCTTCCGGCACTTCCGCGGGGTGCCCTTGACCCTCAACGTCGATAACCTCAAGGCAGCGGTGCTCAAGGCCGACTGGTTTGATCCGGTAATCAACCCGAAGCTGACCGAGTTCTGTCGGCATTACGGCACCCACGTGATGCCATGCCGCCCGTGGACCCCCCAGCACAAGGGCAAGGTGGAGCGCGGCATCGCTTATGTTAAAAGTAACGCGCTCAAGGGGCGGCGGTTCAGTTCCGTTGCTGAGCAAAACAGCTTCCTTGAGCAATGGGAAAGCGCGACTGCCGACAAGCGCATCCATGGCACTACGCGCAAACAGGTGGCGGCTTGTTTTGAAGAGGAACGGCCGCACCTTCTGCCGCTGCCGAACTCGCTCTTCCCGGCTTATCAGGAGGCGCAGCGAACCGTCAGCCGGGACAGCTTTATCGAGGTGCAAAAAGCTTACTACGAAGCCCCGCCCGAACTGATTGGACGCCAAGTCTGGGCGCGTTGGGATAGCCGCTGTGTGCGGATTCTTAACGACCGCCTGGAGCAGGTGGCCATGCATACGCGCATCGAGCCCGGCAAGTTTAGCCGCACGCTGGGCATCGCCGGGTTTAGCGGCCCCGTGCGCTCTTCCTGCCGCTATTGGATTAGCCGCGCCGCCGTGCTCGGTGACAACTGCGGACAGTGGGCGCAAGCGGCCGTCGATGCACGTGGTCCGGAGGCGCTGCGCTCAGTGATGGCGCTCTGTGGCCTCATCCATCAGCACTCGGGCACCGCCCTCGATAAAGCCTGTGCGAAGGCACTCTGCAACGGCACCCATCGGATCAAGGACGTGCGCCGGCTCATCGGTGAGCAGGCCGAACAGACTCAGCTTTGCTTCGTCGAAAGCCACCCCTTGATCCGACCCCTCCAGGCTTACTCCGACTTCATCGACAACCACAACCACAACCATCAAGCCGAATCTTATGACCACCAACACCCTCAAACAACATGCCCTCACCCTTCGCCTATCCGGGCTGCTTAGCACTCTGGATGTCCGACTTCAGGAGGCCGAAGCCAATCGTTTACCCTACAGCGAGTTCCTTGAACTGGTGCTCCAGGACGAAATGAACGTGCGCCAGCAGCGCATGATCGCCCGACGCAACAAGAGCGCCGACTTCCGCGAGTCGCGTAGTCTGGAGCGTTTTGATTTTAGTTTTAATCCGGGAATCAACCGGGGGCATGTCTACGAACTGGCCACCTGCCACTTCGTGCGCCAGTGCCGGGATGTGCTGCTGGTGGGCCCTCCGGGCGTGGGCAAAAGCCACATTGCCCAGGCGATTGGTCGCGAAGCGGTCAAAGCGGGCTTTACCGTGCTTTATCGCTCGATCTTCGATCTTGTGCGCGAACTCCTCGCCCAGGAAACCCACGCCGGCGAAGCCCGGCTCCTCAACAAATACCTCAAGCCCGATCTCCTCATTATCGATGACATGGGACTGAAAATCCTACCCGCCAAAAGCGGTGAGATCCTTTTGGAGATCATCATGCGCCGATACGAAAACCGCTCCACCATGATGACCTCAAACCGGCCCATCGAAGAATGGGGCAAGCTCTTGAGTGACGTGCCGGCTGCCAGCGCAATCCTCGATCGATTACTGCACCACGCCGAAATCATCCCCATCAGCGGTCGCAGCTATCGGCTCAAGGAGAGCGCCGAAGAGAAAGTCAGCAGCGAAGCCGCTGCTGCCCAGCCCGCGCCCCAAACCAAGCGAGCCGCTGCGCGGACCCAATAACCAACGGGGAACCACGGTTCCCCGAACCCCTCCTCTAGGGGGTACAGGCGGGGCGCTGAACCCGGT
>JAYVTN010000192.1:0-2400 GCA_043788785.1 Spartobacteria bacterium
AGTGCATGTCCAAACTGGCCCAACCCCAGCGCACCCTGCTCGAGGAGGCATACGCTCCGTCTGTCCGGATGGACCACCTCGCCAAGGACCGGGGCCAGACCGCCATGGCCCTTTACAAAACACTTCACCGGATCCGGTTGGCGCTCGTGGAATGCACGCGCCGGGTGCTCGCCCGGGAGGAACTGGCATGAGCTTCCCAGCCGAACCCCTGGACGCTCTCCGCCGCTACACCGAAGGCAACGCCTCCCCGGAGGACCGGGCCGTGCTCGATACGCAGCTGCGAACGGATCCAAGGTTCCGTACCTATTTCCTGCAATATTTGAATATCGACTCCGCACTCCGGGACGCGGCAGCCGCTGGACCCGTTGCCAACCCGGTCAAAATCCTAAGGCCGCCGCTTAGCGTGTGGAAGTGGGCGGCAGGCGCCCTGGCGGCAGCGGCTGCCTTGGTCGTGGGCGCATGGATTTCAGGAGCACTCCCGTTTGGGGGGCAGTCGGCAGAAATCGTATCGGCCAGCCAGGCCGGACCCGACTGGATCCCAGGCCAACGCGTGCCCCTGGGGGATATCGTTTTGAAAACGGGCAGCGTGCGCCTGCAACTCGCCAACGGGGTTCAACTCGATCTGGAAGCGCCCATGCAGGCTCACTTTGAATCGGCCATGCGCCTGCGCCTCTCCCGAGGCCAACTCAGCGCCGATGTCGGCGAGCACGGCAAGGGATTCACCGTCGTGACCGATGCCGGCGAGGTCGTTGACTATGGGACCCGGTTCGGAGTCGAAGCCGCAGAAGACGGGTCCGCCCAAGTCGCTGTCTTCTCGGGCTCCGTGGGACTGCGCAATACCTCGGACATCGCAGCAAACCTGGTGCCGATGACTTTGACCGAAGGCGATGCAGTCGCTCTTCACCGGAGCAAAAAAACTAAACGGCTTCAAAGCGTCCGGCTCTCGGCAAACCGGTCCGGATTCGGTCAACCGGCGTCCTCCTCGGATCTGGTGGCGGACGTTTCCGACAACATGGCGACACCGGGGTTTAACCGTTTTTACGGGGTTGTCTCCCATGGGATGGCCGATGGCGCTCCCGCCTACACTGACAACAACCGCTTGCACTGGCGGGCGCTGCCAGGCAAGGAGTTTCCCCAAGAACTCGTGGGAGCCGATACGCTGCGCACATTCCAGAGCACCCGTCACCGCGACTCCTTCCAGCTGCAGTTCAAGGTCACACATCCAGCCATCGTTTATCTCGTCTGGGATAGCCGCGTACCGGCCCCGGAATGGCTCCAGGCGCAGTATGCCCCCACGCCGCTTGAGATCCAGTGCGGCCAGTGGAAGACACGCAACCGCAAGCCGAAAGCCGTGGATCTTCCCCAGAATTCTGATGGCTTCCTGACCTTCTCCGTGTGGAAGCGGCAAGCCACTGCCCAAGAAACCCTTCACTTCGGGCCCATGCCCCGCAGCGACCGCGCCATGTATGCAGTCGCCCTCAAATCCATCGACTAGATCCCGATTCAGCTGCCGCCCCGATTGCGCACGGCGGCTGACCACAGAAAGACGCAATCGAACCCAAACAAACAAACCACAGATCAAAACACATGAAACGACTCCTAATCCTCGCCCTCGCAGTCTCCTGCATCGCCGCCTTCGAAAGGCCAGCCATGGCAGGCAAGGGCGGCAAAGGAAAAAACAAAGGGGTTAAGCCTCCAGGCGCTGGCGTTTTCAAACGCTTCGACCTTAACAAGGACCACACCTTGGACGCCGCCGAAAAGGAAGCCCTGGTGGCCACCTTCAAGGCGGGTGATACCGATTTGAAAGTTCTCGATACCAATGCCGACGGGAAACTCGATGAGAACGAAATCGCCGCGATCCCGCACGGCAAGCGTGCTAAGGGCGGCAAGGGCGGCAAGAAAAACAAGCAGTAGCCTCCACTCTGTCGTGCCCGGGGATTTCCGCACAGGGCGGAAATCCCAACCCTCCGAATGAAACCCTTTAGCGCAATGCTTCTGCTGGTGGCCCCCCTTACCATGCGTTCGGCCCCTCTAGCTGCCCCGTCGGGGGTGGAGCTGGAATTTTTCGAAAAGAACATCCGGCCGGTGCTCACACAGAAGTGCTATAAGTGTCATTCGGCGGGCGAGCAGATCAAGGGGGGGGCTCTCCTTGGATACCCGCTCAGGCATTCGCGCGGGCGGCGATTCCGGGCCCACCGTGGTTTCCGGAAAACCCAAGGAGAGCCTGCTGTTACAGGCTCTGCACTGGACCGATCCGGATTTGAAAATGCCGCCCAGGAAGGAAGGCGGCAAACTGCCCGACTCCGACATCTGCAACACGCCGCCCCCCGTTATTCCGGGCAATTCCAGCGGGCGCCTGCAACTCGCCCAATGGCTGACCACCCCGCAAAACCCGCTCAC
>JAYVTN010000193.1:0-8913 GCA_043788785.1 Spartobacteria bacterium
TAGCAGGTAGTCGCTATGGCGCGTGTGTTTAGGCCGTGCGCTGCTACAAGCAGTAAGTCGACCTGCCTCGAAGCCTTGGAAGGGCGGTGCGGCCAGCACGCGGCGTCTTTCGGCCCGGCATGTGTGAGCTCCGACGTTCGGGAGCACGAAACTCGCAATCCGAGTCCACCAGTGGTAATGTGGGGGCATGAAATCAGAGTTTACCGCCATTATTGAGCGCGCTCCAGAGGGTGGATACTGGGCAATTTGCCCCGAAGTTCCCGGTGCCAACGGCCAGGGAGAAACGGTCGAAGAAAGCAAAACGAATTTGATTCAGGCGATTGAGCTAATCCTTGATGACAGGCGGTCCGATATTCTCCGTGGTCTGCCCGAGGATGCGATTCAGGAAAAGATTCTGGTGGGATGAAGCGCAAGGATCTTGAACGAAAACTTCGAGTCGCGGGATGTTTTCTTAAACGAGAAGGAGCAAACCACTCAATTTGGATGAACCCAAAGAACGGAACCACTGAGGCTGTTCCGAGGCACAACGAGATCAAGGAGCCCTTGGCTCGCAAGATTCTTAAACGACTCGACGCAGAATAAAAGCGAACAACTTGCGGCTACCGACAGGCAGCAGGGTTTCTCTCGGCTTCCCCCACCAAAGGTCGTGGGGGTATACAAACCACTGGAAGTAGAGCCGGATTGCCCAGAAACCCGAAAACGACCAAGCCAGCCAGCCCCCGGCTCGGGTGGGCTCGATAAACACGGCCGGATCAAGCACGCACGGCAGGCCCATGATCACCAGGATCAGGCAGATGAAAAACGCGTGGACGTGGAATATCGATGCGTTCACCGGAGTTAACCGGGCGGCATCTTCCTTCCACCGCAACCTTCCGTTGAACTTGCCTTTCGTGCCAACAAACTGTCCGACGGCCGCTAAGCGCGCCTCCAACTGCCCCCTTCGGCTTGATCGACTGGGCGGCCCCCGCACACCCTCCGGGGCGGTTCGAAAACAACGCGCCAATTCCCGGGTGCGGAACCCGGGGCTCATTTCTTTCAACCCTCCAGGTTAAGCCATGCACTCGCCTGGCACCCGGGAACCGGGCGGGGGGCAAAAAAGTTACCCAAGCCGCAAATACCGAGCGCCTGTCCCTTGGTACGGACCCTGTGCAGCTAGGAGCGCTTGCGGTACTCGCGGCGCACAAATGCATTTGCCTCAGGCACATTCGTGAATTTCAAACCGGGCCCGTCCCACTCCAGAGTGGTCTTTGGGAAACGCGTAGCAACCGACCCAAGCAGCACGGCTTCGGTTAGCGGGCCCGAATAGGAAAAAGGCGCAGTCGTTTTGCCGTTGCCCAAAGCGGCGTCAATGAACTGTTTCCAGTGATCCGCACCGGGCACCATCTCGAATTTTGTTCCCTTTGCTTCGCCTAGCAACCGCGGCTTTCCGATATGGGGCAGAACCATGATGCCCCGGGTACCGACGAATATACTGGCCTGAGCGGGAAACTTGTTGGTCGTATCCTCGGGACCGGCGACTGGATCGCGGGCGAGCTCCTGGATCTCAACCGGCGGCCGCTGTTCGCCGTCGTACCAAGTCACTGAAACCGCCTCCCCATCCGTGTACGGGGTCCCCGGGAAAAGATAGTGGATGACCGCATCGGTTGCCCAAGAGTGTTCGTTAGGCACCGCACCTTCACTGCGCACACTCAGTGGCGTCGTGAGCGCGAGGGCGCCAAAGACCGGATCATAGATATGGCAGCCCATGTCTCCAAATGTGCCCGTCCCGAAATCGAGCCGCTTGCGCCAATTCTCGGGATGATACCACTCGCCCCCGATGTAAGGCCGATCCGCACACACGCCCAGCCACAGATCCCAATCGAGCCCCGCAGGCACCGGATCCGTTTTGGACGGCTTCGCGCCCGTGTCACCCCAGGCCTTGTTACTCCAGGTGTGGACTTCCTTGATTTTGCCGATCGCCCCGTCCTGGACCAACTTCACAGCCGTTCGGTACTCCGTGTTCGAGTGAATCTGAATGCCCATCTGGGTCACCAGATTCTTTTCCGCTGCAAACGCCGCCAATTGTCGGCACTCTGCTAAGTCATGGGCCAGAGGTTTCTGGCCGTAGACGTGCAGACCCCGTTCCATGGCAGCCATGGCGATGGGCGCATGCATGTGGTCAGGGGTGGATACGTTAACCGTGTGCAGATGCTTTTCCTTTTCAAGTAGCTCGCGGTAATCCTGATAAACGCGCGCTTCGGGAAAGCGTTTCCGGAACTGCTGGGTGCGGTTGAGGTCCACGTCGCAAGCCGCCACGATCTTGACGGCCGGGTGCTTGGCAATGGAGGTGAGATCCGCCCACGCCATGCCATCGGCTCCAAATGAGGCGTGGTTGATGGTGCCGTTGGTCGATTGGGCCAGTAAACCCCGGCTGACAAAGGGAGCAAGGCCCGCGCCTGCCGCCAGGTGTTGGAGAAAGCTACGTCTTGAGCGGGGCATCGCGCCCACGTTTCTAAGTCCAAAAGCACCAACCGGCAAGCTCTGGCGCACGCGCCTTTAACGCCGGAAAATCCAGCGCAACACGATCATCACCCCGCTCAAAAGCACACTCAACAGCACGCAAGTCATCAACGGGAAATAAAAGCCCGTATTGCCCCGCTTAATGTAAATGTCCCCGGGTAATTGCCCCAGCCCACCCAAACTGCCACCTTTCCACAGCCATAGCCCTAAGACGACGAGCACGCAGCCGGCCAAAAGTAAGGTTTTTCCCAGTTCCTGCATATCGGCAACTTAGAGCTTGGGGCTGGGAAAGCAAAGCTCCGAGCGAGCCCTGGGGAATCCTTGGCAGTCGTATCAGGGGGGCTCAGGCGTCCACGGCCCCGACCATGCAGGCAGCACGCGGTTGTTGGGGAACCAAGTCCAATTCCTCGAGCAATGAGCGGTCTTGATCCGCACCGGGATTCTTGGCGGTCAGCAGTTTGTCGCCGTAAAAGATCGAGTTTGCGCCGGCAAAAAAGCAGAGCGCCTGCCCCTCCCGACTGACCCGCGTCCGACCGGCGCTCAAACGCACTTTGGCCGCAGGCAAAGCGATGCGGGTCACAGCCACCAAGCGCACCAATTCAAAAACGTCCACCGGCGGTTGCTCCTCGAGCGGGGTTCCCGGCATCGCCATCAAGCAGTTGATGGGCACGCTTTCCGGAGGCGGGTTGAAATTAGTGAGAACCTCCAACATCTGTAACCGGTCATCCACCGACTCGCCCATTCCGATGATACCGCCGCAGCATACATCCATGCCCGCTTCCTGTACCGCCGCGATCGTGTTAAGCCGGTCTTGGAAAGTATGCGTGCTGACGACCTCCGGGTAATACTCCGGGGAGGTATCGATGTTGTGGTTGTATGCGGTGACCCCGGCTTCCTTAAGCTTGCGAGCTTCTCTCACACTCAATTGGCCCAACGTTACACAGACCTCCATCCCCAGCTTGCTCACCTCCCGGATGGTCCCCAACACTTGCTCAAATTTCGCGTCGCCATCGCGCACCCCTTTCCAGGCCGCGCCCATGCAAAAGCGGGTGGACCCGTTCTCGCGGGCCCTGCGGGCAACGGCCAGCACGTCTTCGGTTTCCATCAGTCGCCCGGCCTTGACCCCGGTGGTGTAGCGGGAGCTTTGGGCGCAATACCCGCAGTCTTCCGAACACCCGCCCGTTTTTATACTCAGGAGCGTACACAGCTGTACCTCGTTGTTGCTCCAGTGTTCGAGATACACTCCGCGACTGCGCGAGATCAGGTCAAAAAAGGGTTGCTCGTACAAGGCTTTGAGCTCGGCGAATTTCATGGGAAGCCGACGTTATAGCGGGACCCAACGGCCCAATGCAGTAGAAAAAAGCGGCACTGGATCCCACCCCGCCGTTCATCCCCGTTCATCCCCGTTCATCCCCGTTCATCCCCGTTCATCCCCGTTCATCCCCGTTCATCCCCGTGCAGCGCTCCGCTACCGGCTCCAGGTTCCACCGATGGTGGAAATAATGGGCAACTCGTCTGTCTGGTACTCGGTTTTGCCCCGCGCCCCGATCATCGTGATTCCCGTGGCGCTGCGGAACTTCTTGCTCATGCTTTCCCCGGTATGACAGCCCCAGCTCTTGACGTAGGCATTGGGAGAAAAGTCGTTGCGGTTGATCTTGCCCAAGTCATCCTCGTGCAGCCACACCTTGGAGGCGCTGTCGATGTTGTTGGAGTAGTCGAAGAGGAAGCAGGCCTTGTTGGAATGCCCGAAGTATTCCAAGCCCACGATCTTCACGCTATCCCGGGGCCGGCCTGAATTGAGATAGTCCAAGAGCTGCTGGGTGCGGTCGAAGTACACCAGCTTTACCTTAAAGGCATCGCGCACCGAATTGATGATCCCAAAAAGATCGCGCCCGTCCTGCCGCGAACGGCTCACGTAAGCAGGCCGGTACACCAGCCAGGTGACCTGGGCACCGGGATTCTCGGTCTGGAGCTGCTGGATCCGGATCCGGGCGGCACGGACAAAGTTCAGCTCCCATTTGTCGTGCGGAGCCGCTTTCCAGTGTTCCCAAACGTTCAGGGAAACGCCTCCCGAGATAAGGATGTATTCTCCGTTGGTATCGACCGCCGCACGCGACGGGGTGATCAGAACGGAGAGGAAAGTAATCAAGGCGAGGACGAACAATCTCATACGGTCTCCAACATGGGCTGAATGTCTCCATGGACTCAAGAGCTGACCCGACCCAGAGCGAACATTTCCTGGGGGCCGTTGGGTGGGAAGGGGGATACGGGGAATGAAGTATGAAGGGCCCAGGAAGCCCGGACCGGCCTGGTCGAGACCTCCTTCAGGTAAACACCCCGTATCTCCTGAACCCCATAGCTGCTGGAATCCGAGCCCGTTCACCCTACATGGAACCCCCTGAACCCAATCGCTGGCCCAAAACCCTGGTCGTTTCCGGGGTCCTCGTTTTTCTTCTCGGGGCCACAGTCGGGCTCAACGCCTTGGTATTTACCGGGTTGGTGGTTTTCTACGTCGGGGTCATAGCCTTTTCCCTTTAGATGGATGTGGGCTTTCTCGAGAAGGCGCCCAAATTTGACCGACTCCATCAGCCTCCATCAGCCTCCATCAGCCTCCATCAGCCTCCACGGACTCTTTGAGGGCTGCTTCTGCGCCCCAGCAGGAGTCGTGGAAATCAGCACCGGGGTTCCTAACGGAGTTGGTGAGACAGCAGAGAATTCCGCCACGGAGGAGGCGGGGGAACAGGCCCGGTGATGGACCTAAATTCGGCAGTTAAAGGCGCGGGCTGATCGGCCACAACCCGGCCCCCTCCCCGACCCAACGGGCCCCACTCCCCCCGATAAAGTGGCAGACACTTGGTGCTCCGGGGGCGGCATCCCGCCTTGTTCCGCGCAAGAACTACGGAGAAAGGCGCTCAAGCTTCCAGGCACCCGCCGTCCGCGTGTACCGGAGCCGGTCATGGAGGCGGCTTTGGCGGCCTTGCCAGAATTCGATGCTCGCGGGCTCCAAACAGTAGCCTCCCCAATGGGCAGGCAGCGGCACCCCGGCATTTTGAAATCGTTCCCGCGCTTCCTCGAATTGGTGCTCGAGCTGGGCACGGTCATGGACCACTTGGCTTTGAGCCGAGGCCCAGGCACCGATCCGGCTGTTGAGCGGACGCGAATGGAAATAGCGTTCACTTTCCCCAGGGGACGATTTGGCGACGGTGCCCGACACGTTGACTTGGCGCTCCAGGCCCCCCCACCAGAAAGTTAATGCGGCGCGCGGATTGAGAGCCAGATGCCCTCCCTTTTGGCTGAGGTAATTGGTGAAGAAGGTAAAACCCCGGCCATCGCATGCCTTGAGTAGGACCGTCCGGGACCAAGGCTGGCCCTGGGTATCCACAGTGGAAAGAACCATCCCATTAGGCTCGATGAGTTGGGCTTGAACCGCCTCATGGAGCCATCGGTTGAACTGAGGAATTGGATCCGCCTCCAGATCTGCCCGATGCAAGGGCCGCAACGTATAATCCCGGCGCAAGGCCGCCAATTCTTCAGGCGTCACCGTCATCCCTCTCAGTGCTTCTGCGGAGGCAGCTCCACAATCTCGAACCAGTACTTCTCCAAGGTTTGGAGGATGTCCACCAAGGCCTCGAAAGTCACCGGTTTGACAATGTAGCTGTTAACCCCCAAATCGTAGCTCTTGAATATGTCCTCGTCCGCTTTGGAGGTAGTCAAGACCACCACGGGTATCTGACGCAGATCCGGGTCGCCCTTGATCTCCTTGAGCACCGTGCGCCCGTCTTTGCGCGGCATGTTCAAGTCCAGCAGGATCAAGCCCGGCCGCGGTGCCTCGAATGGAGGCGCGAACCGGCCCTGCTTGCGCAGGTAGTCCATAAGCTCCTCGCCATTCTCCACAAAACGCACTTCGTTTATCAGACGCCCCTCCTCAAGAGCCTCTTGGGTGAGACGCCGGTCGTCGTCGTCGTCATCCGCCATCAAGATTGTGATTGGCATGGTATCTCTACTCATGGGTTTGATTGAGGGGTTGGCTGACCGGCAGAGTAACGGTGAACGTTGTTCCGTGGCCCTCCCTGCTCTTTGCCACAATCGACCCAGCGTGGCGATCAGTAATTTTGCGGCAAATCGCCAAGCCGATCCCTGTTCCCTCGTATTCGCTGCGGCTATGGAGCCTTTGAAAGACTTCGAAGATGTGCTCGGTAAACTGTGGCTCGAACCCAATCCCGTTGTCTGAGACGGTTATCTCACACACTTTTTCCCCCGCTCCCGGCACTGGAAAGCCCTCTAGGAGGGTCCCTTCGATCTCGATGACGGGCGCCTTGTCGGCCGCCTGAAACTTGATCCCATTGCTAATGAGGTTCTGGAAGAGTTGCCGCATCTGGACGGGATCAGCGTCAATCAAGGGTAACGGCCCTACTTGGATGCGGGCAGAGCGTTGCTCAATGGCCAACTCCAGATCTGAGAGGACCTCGCGAAGGACCACGTTCAAATCACATTTCTCAAAGGGCTGCGCACGGCTGGTGATCCGCGTGAGCTTTAGCAGATCCTGGATAAGCACCCGCATCCGCTCGGCCGCCCCTTGCATCCTGGCCAGATAATCCATCCCCACCTCCCCCAATTGTGGACCGCACTTGGCCTTGAGGCGGTCGCTGAAGGCTTGGATCTTGCGCAAAGGCTCTTGAAGGTCGTGGGAGGCTACCGAGGCAAAATGCTGGAGCTCGGAGTTGCTGCGTTCGAGTTGGCTGGCGAACCGTTTTAGTTGCTCTTCAGCTGTTTTACGTTCGGTCACATCCGCCGACACACACACTAACCCCAGCATCCGCCCCGCGGGATCCCACAAGGGAACCTTCGTCGTCGAAAGCCACATTTCGACGCCGCTGCGCGAAATGCCAGGCTCGATTTGGTTGCGCAAAGCTCGGCCGCTCTCAAGGACTTCCTGGTCGCCCGCGTGGTAAACCAGAGCCAGCGGTTTGGGGAAAAAGTCGAACACCGTCTTGCCCTCGATGGATTCTCCCTCCCTGAGTTCCAGGAAGCGGCGATGCGCGCGGTTATCCATCATGTAACGGCCTTTGACGTCTTTGACAAAGACGTGGTCGGGCATGGCATCCACAATACTGCTGAGCAGGTTATGTTGGTCAGCCAACACCTCCTCGGCACGGCGTCTCGCCCTCACATCGCGCAGGATCATCACGGCCGCATAGATGAGAGCTGCAAACGTCAAGCCCGTGCCCATGATCACGATCACGATGGAATGGGCGCCTACGGCTTCCAAAGTTTCCTGCCGGGTTTGGAGAAGCCGCTGCTCGCTAGCTTTGATAGCGCCCACCTCCGAGTAGATTTGGCGCTCCAGCACTTGGTTTTCCGACAAACCCGCCATCAACTCCCCGGGCGCCGTGCCTCGGGTCCGCCGTGTATCCACTTCGAGCTGTTGAAGCGCAAAACTGCGCAGCACCCACTCCTTGACCCGCTCAATGCGCAAACTCTGGTCATGGTCCTCCAGCGTCCAGTTCTGGATCGTCGAGCACGCACCCAAAATCTTCGGTTGGGCGTTCTGATAGGGTTCCAAGGCGGATTCCTTGCCGGACCCCAAGAATGCTTGCCGGCTACTTCCCATCTCAACCATGTATCGGAGCAGACGCTCGCACACCTCCAGCACCCCCGCCGAACGATTCACGGCCTCCGCGCTTTTCAGAAACCGATTGGTCGTGCGCGAAGTCAAAACCGGGATCGTGACCAGCATCACCAGAACCAAACCCAGCCCAAGCAGGACTTTACGGCCGATCGAGACTCGCGGCAGGGGGAAGGAGGCGGGCATTCAGCAACTGGGTAACAGCGGACTAGGATCAGAGACAAAAATTGGATCCGGAATACGAGGATTATTCTTGTTGGCCGTGCCCATCCTCTCGGGTGGGCAAACCCGACCCACCGGTTGGCGGAGCTCTCCGTGGATGCATGTCCTGGTCCGATCTTTGCGCCCCCCTCCGGGAGGAACCGGTTCCATGGGTGCCGCAGACTACCACAGTGGCATTTCGTCTCCTCTTGGCTCGCCTAACCCCCGGATTTCCAAGCGAATAGAACGGCACCGATTATGATGAGCCCCGCGCCGACGCTTTCCCGAAGATCCAGCCTTTCTCCAAAGGCAACGGCTGAAATGGCTATGGCTATGACAACGCTGAGCTTGTCGACGGAGGCTACCTTGAAGACCTGCCCCAACTGTAGCGCGCGAAAGTAACAGACCCAGGAAAGACCGGTGGCAACTGCGGATAAGGTGAGGAAAATCCACGACTTGCGGCTAATCGCCATCAGCGCACCCTGGCTCATGGTACAAGCAGCAATCGCCCACGTGATCACTAGAATGATTGAGGCCCGGATGGCGGTCGCGAGATTAGAATCCATCGTGCTCACACCCGCTTTCGC
>JAYVTN010000194.1:0-11872 GCA_043788785.1 Spartobacteria bacterium
GGGCTGGACGGGCTTGAGGGCTGGACGGGCTGGACGGGCTGGACGGGCTGGACGGGCTGGACGGGCTGGACGGGCTGGACGGGCTGGACGGGCTGGACGGGCTGGCACGGCAGGCACGGCAGGCACGGCAGGCACGGCAGGCACGGCAGGCACGGCAGGCACGGCAGGCACGGCAGGCACGGCAGGCACGGCAGGCACGGTATGCCAATTGCGTTGCGTTTGTGCCAGAAGGTGGCAGGTAAGGGCCATGCCTGATCTGGTTCGCGATTTGAAGGCGCTGGTGCCGGCTTCCAGGGTCCTCAGCGACCCGGAAGATCTCCTGGTGTACGGGTTCGATGGAACCGCGGCCCTGACCGGGGAAGCTTCGGTGGTGGTGTTGCCGGAATCCGTGGAGGAAATCGTGGCGGTGGTCGGTTATGCCAGTGCCAAGGGGGTGCCCATTGTCACCCGGGGCTCGGGCACGGGCTTGAGCGGAGGCAGCGTTCCGCAAGCCGGGGCGATTGTGCTCTGCCTGGTGAAGTTGGACCGGATTCTCGAACTCGATGAGAGGAATCTCACGATCCTTGTGGAAACCGGGGTCATCACCCAGAAGGTGGCTGAAGCGGCGGACCGGGCAGGGCTCCTGTATCCGCCGGATCCGGGGTCGATGAAAATTTCGACCATCGGTGGCAATGTGGCTGAGAATTCCGGGGGTTTGCGCGGACTCAAATACGGGATCACGCGGGATTACGTGATGGGAATGGAGGTGGTGCTCGCTTCGGGGCAATTGGTTTGGCTGGGAAACAAATGCGTCAAGGACGTGGCCGGATATTCGATGAAGGAGGTGTTCATCGGGTCGGAAGGCACTTTGGGGATCATCACCAAGGTGTTGCTGAAGCTGGTGCCCAAGCCCGTTGCCAAGCGCACCTTGCTGGCCACCTTCAGCCGGATGACCGACGCGGCTGAAACGGTTGCGGCCATTATCGCGGCCAAGATCATCCCCTGTACGCTGGAGTTTCTGGACCGGGTCACAATCCGGTGCGTGGAAGATTTTACCCGGGTCGGGCTGCCGTTGGATGCCGAAGCGATTCTTTTGATGGAAAGCGACGGACATCCGGCCGTGGTTGAAGAACAGGCGGAAACGATGGAGAGGATCGCGCGCCAGTGCGGGGCCACGTCGGTGGAGATGGCCCGCGACGAGGCGCATGCGGCGCGATTGGCCGCAGCCCGGCGCTCAGCTTTTTCAGCGCTGGCCAGAGTGTCGCCCACAACCGTGCTTGAAGACGCCACAGTGCCCCGTAGTGAGTTGCCGAAGATGATCGCCTTCATCCAAGAGGTCGCTGTGCGTCATCGGCTGCGGATCGGCGTGTTCGGCCACATGGGCGATGGGAATCTTCATCCCACCATTCTGACCGACGAACGCAATCTCGAGGAGATGCACCGCGTCGAACTAGCGCTGCGGGAGATTGTCGAGGAAGCTGTTCGGCTGGGCGGGACGATTACTGGCGAGCACGGGGTTGGTTTGGCCAAGAAAGCCTTTTTGCGTGGGGCCGTGGGTGATGCGAGCTTGGAGTTAATGCGCCAGCTCAAGCGCACGCTGGATCCCGGCGGCATTTTGAATCCGGGCAAAATTTTTGATTGAGCGCCAAGCCAGATGTCGTCCTTAGCTGAGTTGGATTTTTCAATTTTGCAGCAATGCATCCATTGCGGGATGTGTCTGCCGACCTGCCCGACGTACGACCTCACGAAGCATGAGCGCAACAGTCCACGGGGCCGGATCGCGTTGATGCGGGCCGTCGCCGAAGGGAAGATGGAGGTGACCCCCGGATTTGGGGAAGAGATGTACTTCTGTCTGGGCTGTCTGGCTTGTGAGACGGCGTGCCCTGCCGGAGTCGATTACGCCACGATGTTCGAGCACGCGCGGGCGGACATCGAAACCGCGGGCGTGCTGGAGCGGCCCGTACGCAAAGGAGTGCGGGCATTGGCTTTAGGGCTGGTCTTCACACGCCCGTGGCTGTTGCGCGCCGTGGGGCGGATGCTGTGGGTCTACCAGGCTTGCGGACTGGAAAAGATGCTGCGCCGGAGTGGGTTCATGGAGTTTCTCCCGGATTCCTTGCGGGAATTGGAGCCGATGATGCCCCGGGTGCAGGCGCACTTCTCCGATGGGTTGATCGCAGCCGAGGAGTCTCCCTTGCCAAGCCGTTATCGGGTGGGAATGCTGACCGGCTGCGTTCAGGACCTGGTTTATTCGCAGGTCAACCGGGATACCGTCGATGTGTTGCTGGAGTACGGGTGCGCGGTCGTGACGCCGGAAAGCCAGCCCTGTTGTGGGTCCCTGCACGCCCACAATGGGGAGCTGGAATGGGCGCGTGAGATGGCCCGGCGTAACATTGACATGATGGAGCGTGCGGCGGGTTCCTTGGAAACGCTTGATGCGATTATCAGCAATGCCGCCGGGTGCGGGGCCCATCTCAAGCACTACGACCGCCTGTTGGAAGGGGACAGCCTGTACCGGGAGCGGGCACGGGTGTGGTCGAGCCGAGTCCAGGACATCCACGAATGGCTGGTGAAGATCGGCCCGGGAGAACGGCCTGGGCAATCGGGGGATTCATTGCCGTTAGCCGAGTCGTCCCGTAAGGAACCTGTGAAGGTGGCGTACCATGAGGCCTGCCATCTTTGCCACGGCCAGAAGATTAGCCGGCAACCCCGCCAATTATTGGAGACGGTATCCGGGGTGGAGATGGTTGAACTGGATGAAGCCGCGTGGTGTTGCGGGAGTGCGGGGGTCTACAACATCACCCAACCGGAAACGTCCCAGAAGCTGCTCAAACGCAAGCTGGAGAAGATTGCCCGCAGTGGGGCCGAGATCGTCGCGGCAGCCAATCCAGGCTGTTGTTTGCAGTTGGAAGCCGGCGCACGGGCGGCCGGTCAAAAATTGGAAGTTGTCCACCCGATCACGCTTTTGGCCAGAAATCTGCGGAATAAGCGGATGAAGGGCGCCCCCGCAGCTTGAACAACGCATACATATGGTGCATCCTTATATGTATGAGGACTACGTTGAACATTGATGACAATCTTCTGGCCCAAGCAGGTGAATACACAGGCGAGACCGAGAAGACGGCCCTTGTGCGGATGGGTCTAGAAGCTCTTATTCAACGGGAAGCGGCGCGCCGCCTTGCCGCATTGAGCGGCCGAATGCCGACATTTAGTGTGCCAAAACGGCGCAGGGATAAAACAGGATTCAGTAAGTGATCCTCGCGGATACATCGGTCTGGGTGCATCATTTTCGTTTTGAGTCCCCTAGGTTTGCGGCAGCTCTGACCCAAGGCTCGATTTGCGTTCATCCTGTCGTGCTTGGAGAGTTGGCCTCCGGTAATCTACCGACGCGGCAAAAAACTCTATCCGCCCTCCGGAGTTTACCCTGCACAAAGATCGGCAGTTGGACCGAGTGCCTCGATTTTATTGAGATACACGCCCTTCACGGGCGGGGCATCGGTTGGAACGACATACAGTTGCTGGTTGCTGCCCGGATTTCAGGAAATCCGCTTTGGACGCTTGACCGACGTCTGGCTGCCGCTGCAGGGGAGCAGGGTGTAGCCTATCAGGAGAAATAGGAAACAGTGGATTCCTTGACTCCAGCGTCCCCGGATTCTTGCGCTCAACGCATTCCGCCAAGCTTGGTGCGCTCCATCTTGTCGCGGGCGGCGTAATCCTGCACTTTAGATGAAGCCATGACCAACGACCTCTTCGATATTCCCGATCCGGGCAAACCCCAGGTCGAGATCTATTCGGTGAGCGAAATCACCCGCGGGGTTCGCGATGTTTTGGAGGCTAACTTCGGCACGATCTGGGTGGAGGGCGAGATCAGCAATCACCGCAAACAATCCAGCGGGCACCAATATTTCACGCTCAAGGACGCGCAAAGCCAATTGCCGTGCGTGCTATTTGCCCGTGCCGGGTCTTGGCGCAAACAGATCGCGCTCTCGGATGGCATGCATGTGCAGGTACGCGGCGCATTGACGGTCTATGAGGCGCGCGGACAGTACCAACTCAATGTCCAGATTGTCCAAGCGGCCGGAGCGGGGCTTTTGCAGGCGCAATTCGAGGCCCTCAAACGCAAGCTCGAGGCGGAAGGGCTTTTTGATCCGGCGCTCAAGCAAGCACTGCCGAAATTCCCGGCTACTGTGGCCATTGTGACGTCCCCGACCGGTGCCGCGCTTCGGGACATGCTCAATATCCTGACCCGGCGTGCGCCTTGGTTGCGGGTGGTGATTAGTCCTGTGCGGGTGCAGGGCGAGGGTGCGGGCGATGAGATCGCAGCTGCTGTGACAGAACTCAATGGCGGCTTGCCCCGGAACTTCCCTAAGATCGACGTGATCGTTGTCACCCGGGGTGGCGGTAGTATCGAGGATCTGTGGGAGTTCAATTCCGAGCGGTTGGCTCGCGCGATCGCGGCTTCCGGCATTCCTGTGATCTCGGCTGTCGGCCATGAAATCGACTTCACGATCGCCGATTTTGTGGCGGATCTACGGGCACCGACCCCCAGTGCAGCCGCTGAGTTGGTGGCGCCGGAAAGCGGGGAGATCTTGAGGAGGTTGAGCCATGTGCAGGGGCAAATGGCCCGCTGCTTAGGGGCGCTGGTGGAACGGCAAAAGCAGAGGCTTACGTTCTTGGAGCGCGGGCGGCTGTTTAGCGAGCCCCAGAAACGGCTCAACGAATTGTCGCAACGGGTGGATGTGGCCAACGAAACGCTCGTGTGGGCAGCCAAGGCCTATTTGATGCATTGGCAACGCTGCACGGAGGAGCTGCTATCGGTTTTGCGCCAGCATCGCCCGGACCAGATTCTTGCGCTCAGCCGACAGCGGTTGGCTTCCAACCAGCAGCGCTTGGTGGCGCTCGCCAAGCAACGCCATGTGCAACAGCGCCAGCGTCTGGAGCGTAATTCGGCAATGCTGCGGCTGTTGGCGCCGCAGACCGTGTTGGATCGCGGGTTCAGCATCACGGCCTTGGCGGATGGCACCCTCATTCATTCGGTGGGTGAGTTGGAGCCCGGTACCCGCACGCTCACGACGATGAAGGACGGCCGGTTCCAGTCCGAAGTCCAAGAGGTCCTGAAAACACAAAAGCCTGCCTCGCAGTAGCGAGACAGGCTTTTGAAAAGAGTCGGCCGGATTAGTTGGTGGCGGGAAGGGGATTGAGCACCTTGATGTCAGCCCCAGTCAACCAAGGAATGGTGCCATCGGGATCGGGTTGGAAGGCGTTCAAGGCAGCGTTGTCGTCGCGTTTAACGTATGTCTCGGTCCCTTTCTTGACGCATTTCTCAGGCGCCCCGCTCACATCAGCACGGATGACGATGGCGTACTCACCGCGCCAGAGGCCGCCCGCGACGCTGTCGTCGATGGCGTAGGTGATACCTCCATTTTTGAATCCATTGGCTAACAGCGGATAACGGCCGTTTGACGTGTCCGTAAGGCCGCGCACATAAGCCCAGCCGTTTTCGCCGGCTTTCAAAATATTGCCGACCGATGTGTTGCCATCAGCGCCCTTTTTGCAGTACGCCGATTTCTTCACGGTAAAAATCGTTTCATCCGGCATGTAGTCGGGAACGATAGTGGCAAGAACTGCGTTGGAGTCGTTGGGAACGCCCGTCTTGTTCACCGGATCGGTGTAGAAGGGATACTCGCCATTGTAGTCGGCCGCAAAGAGTTTCATCGCAGTCCCGATGGACTTGCCATTGGCCAAAGCCTTGGTGCGGTCTGCGGCTTCCAGTGCCTTACCCATGGCGGGAAGGGCAATGCCAGCCAAGATTGCGATGATCGAGATGACAACGAGCAACTCGATTAGGGTAAATGCGTTGTCTTTGGGGGTTTTCATAGGGTTTCGAAGCTTCTTTGTTCTCACACAACTTGGGGCGTTTGTCCAGTTATTCGCAGTTGTTTAGGCTTAATGGGTCCACTGCGGGGACGAATTTGAGGCCAACGACGGCCAGGGGCGGCAGTCGCAGCACGAGGGAATGGGATTTTCCCTGCCAAGCGATCGCCTCGGCATTGGCGCCGCCGAAATTGCCGATATTGCCCCCTCCATAGATGGCGGCATCGGTATTGATCATCTCCTCGTACCACCCCCCGCAGTTGACGCCAACCCGGTAGTGCTCGCGAACCACAGGAGTGGCGTTGATGACAAATACCAGAACTTGGCCGGCACTGGACTCGCGTTGGAAAGCGATGACGGAGTTATCGCTGTCGTGGAAATCGATCCATTCAAACCCGGCGTAGCTGTCGTCTTGGTCGTAGAGAGCGGGTTCATTCTGGTAAACCCAGTTGAGGTGCTGGACCAAGCGCTTGAGCCCCCCGTGCTCGGGCCATTGGGTGAGGTGCCAGTCCAAGGACGCGTTGTGATTCCATTCGCGCCATTGGCCGAACTCCCCGCCCATGAAGAGGAGCTTTTTGCCCGGATGGGCATACATCCAGGCGTAGAACATCCGTAAATTCGCGAATTTCTGCCACACATCGCCGGGCATCTTGTCCAGGAGCGAACCTTTGCCGTGGACGACCTCGTCGTGGCTGAGCACCAACACGAAGTGTTCGTGGAAAGCGTAGATGAGAGAGAAGGTGATCTCCCCCTGGTGAAAGCGCCGGTGGATGGGATCCTTCTGCATGTAGCTCAGGAAGTCATGCATCCAGCCCATGTTCCATTTAAGCCCGAAGCCCAAGCCGCCTAGATAGGTGGGACGGGAAACACCAGGCCAGGCAGTGGATTCCTCGGCGATGGACATGATCCCGGGGAAGCGTTCGTAAGCGACTTCATTGAAGCGCTTTAGGAAGTGGATGGCTTCCAGGTTCTCACGTCCTCCGTGGATGTTGGGGATCCATTCGCCGGGTTCCCGGGAGTAATCCAGGTAGAGCATGGAGGCGACTGCATCCACCCGGACGCCATCGATATGGTATTGCTCAAACCAGAAAAGGGCGTTGGCAATGAGGAAGTTGCGCACTTCGTTGCGGCCGTAATTGAAGATGAGAGTGCCCCACTCCTTGTGTTCGCCCAGGCGCGGATCGGCGTGCTCGTAAAGGTCCGTGCCATCAAATTCCGCCAATCCATGGGAGTCCTTGGGGAAGTGCCCGGGCACCCAGTCCAGGATGATGCCGATACCGGCTTGGTGGCAGCGGTCGACGAAATAGCGGAATTCATCGGGGTTGCCGAAGCGGCTGGTCGGGGCGTAGTAGCCGGTGACCTGGTAGCCCCAGGACCCGTCGAAGGGATGCTCGGAAACGGGCAGCAATTCGATGTGGGTGTAGCCCATTTCCAGCACATAGGGCAGGAGGGTGTCTGCAAACTCACGGTAGCTGAAGAAGCGGTTGTCTTCTTCAACTTTGCGCTGCCACGAGCCGAGATGGACTTCATAGATGCTCACCGGACTCTTGTGCCACTGCTTTTCGGCCCGGGCGGTGATCCATTTCTGGTCGTTCCACTGGTAACGGTGGAGGTCGAAGACCATGGAGGCCGTAGAGGTGCTGTGCTGGGCGTAGAAGGCAAACGGATCGCTCTTGAGGACCACCGCTCCATGACACTGTTTGACCTCGAATTTGTAATGCGCCCCTTCGCTGACGCCGGGCAGGAAAAGTTCCCATACCCCGCAATTGAGAAGCTTGCGCATGGGATGGATGCGGCCGTCCCAGCCGTTGAAGTCGCCCACGACACTGACGCGCTGGGCATTGGGCGCCCAGACATGGAAGGAAGTGCCTGCTACCCCGTCGACCGTGCGCAGATGGGCTCCCAACTTGTGGTAGATCTCGTAATGGTTGCCTTCGGAGAACAAATGCAGGTCGAGTTCGCCTAAGAGCACCCCAAAGCTGTAGGGGTCAGAATCGTTCCATTGATGGCCGTTATGGGCCGTGAAGTGAAGCTTGTAGGCGGTGCGCACCTGGGTGTCATCCAACACGGCCACAAAAAAGCCGTCCGAGTGGACCTGGGTGGCCCGATGCAGCACCCCGGTGGCCACATTTTCTACAAAAATCTCTCTGGCGTCGGGCCGGAAGACGCGTACCAGCCATTGGTCCTGGACCTGGTGCATGCCCAGGACCGCAAACGGATCGCCGTGGTCGGCTCTAAGGATCGAATGGAGGGCTCCTTCGTGAATGGCGGGTTCTGAAGAGGTCATTTTCATGGGCGATTTGATGGGTGAAACTTGAGAAGCGGAGCCAAGGAGTTCTCCCAAATCTCCGTCCACGCATACCGTCGCAAGATGGATTTCCGGGTTTGTATGTGGGGATTGTGATCAAGGCTCTGCCCAATGAGGAGCGCAATCTCACTGGGAAGGCTATCAGGCATAAACCTGTGGGAGCCCTCCACCAGGGAGCGCAAGGGCTCAATGTCGCTACAGAAGAGTGGGATGCCATGCAGGCCCGCTTCCAGAAGCGGCAAGCCGAAGCCCTCCTGACGACTCGGGAGCAGTAAGCCGTCTGCGAGGCAATAGAGGCCTGGCATGTCGGTTGGGTGGACTTCGAAAAGGTCGTTGAGGAAGAGCGCGTGTGCGTCCAAGGCCAGCTCTGAGCGTAGGCGCAGCAGCCTTTGCGCGTATTGAGCGGATCCTGGGTTATGGGGATCCGGCGGCGAGGTGACCAGCAGGCAACAGTCCCGGCCTTGGTCCCGCAGGGCAGCGACAATCCCGAGGCTGAGCTCCACGTTCTTGCGGGCCACGAGTCGTGCAGGATGGAAGAGCACCAAGCGACGGCCCGAAAGAAGCCGGTGTTCGTCGGCGAGGCGGGCTACGGGTTCGCTGAGTCCCAGGATCCGCGCGGGCGCAATCCCGTTTGGGATCACTTGGCAGTCGGTTCCGGTCAACTCGGCAAATTGTTGGCGGCGTAGCTCGGAAACCGCCACATAGGTCACCCTGGGATGCGCCTTCCGGAGCAGGGGGTCCATTTGCCCGGTGTAATCGGGATTGACCGCTGCCAGGTCGTGAATCCATCCAATAAACCGGGTGGCGGGCAATTCCTCGGCCAGGGCCCAAAGCGCTTGGGTCCAGAGCGGCTCGAAAGGCATGGTGAGCACGTTGTGGATGATCACAACCGATTCCGTAGCCAAAAGGCCGCGTAAACGGCCAAGGAGCTCGACCGGACCGTGTTCGGCTAATCCTTCCCAGGCGACGTCCGGCGAAGGGCGCTGGCCGTGTTTGGAAATGACGGTGACCTGGTGCCCCGCGGCGGCGAGCAGCCGGGCATGCTCGTCCATGACAATTTCCACTCCCCCAATGACGGGAAGAGCCGAGTAGTGCAGGAGAGAAATTCTCACTCGACCTCCTCTGGCCTAGCGGATGCTAATAGGACAAGGATGAAATATCTTTTATTTGCAGCTATCGCGGTAGCCATTTACGTTTTTCTGGTGCGCAAACCGGCGGATCCGGTGCCCTCCGGTGCTGGGAGCCCACCGCCCGCCGCCGTGCAGACCACCTCCGCGAGCCCACAGAAACCGCCGGCTACCTCGGCTGCAGCGGCCACCCCGGCTCCAAGCAACTTCCTGAAAAGGCCCCTGGATCGTACCCATGAGGCGCTCGAGAAGGTCGGGAAACGCAACGGGAACGGCGAATTTTGATCCAAACGGGCGCTGTTTCGTGCATCTGCCCATGATGCATGGGCTGGGCGCCCATGCCACGGGAGCAGGCTATTGCTTGATGTCGAAGCAGTAGATCAGATCCTGGTCGCGTAGGTATAGGCGGCCGTTGGCGATCACGGGGTGCGTCCAAATGCGTCCCGAACGACTACGGATGGTCGATTGCGGGTCGAGCCTGAAGCGGCCGTGCTCGCTCCAACCCTTGGGGGAAGCTTCAGCTAGGACCACTGTCCCGCTGCCTTCGTCCAAGCAGTAGAGCAGCCCATCCGCGCAGGCAACGGCGCCTTTACCCAGTTTATTGCGTTCGGCCCAGACCTGCTGGCCGGTTGCGAAATCCTGACAGATCCAGCCCAGCCCGTCGCTGTAGCCGTAGAGATGGTCCCCGAGCAAGATCACGCCTCCATGGTGGTTCTTCATGGTTTTGTTCTCGTACTTGAGTGCCGGTTGGTTGCCCGCGGCGATCTCGTACATCTGACACCCGACGCTGTACCCGGCGGCGACGTAAACGTTATTGCCCTTTACGATGGGAGTGGGGATGACGGCTGTCTTGCCGGGAAATGGCATGCGCCACTTCAAGGAGCCGTCCTTGGCAGAAATCCCGAAGAGGGTTTGCATGGTGAGCTGCACATACTGGCGTTCGCCATTGATGAGGGCCGGGACAATGGAGGGATATTGGGCGTCATCGGTGACGTCCTTGGATTGCCAAAGCGGATTGCCGGTCAGCTTGTCCAAAGCGGCCACCGCGCCTTTAGGCCCGCCCGGTGTGCAGAGGACCTTGTTGCCATCCACCAGGACGGACTCGGTGTAGCCCCAGCCGGGAACCTTTCCTCCCAGTTCCCCCATAGTCCGTTTCCAGAGAAGTTTGCCATCGGCGGCTTGAACACAGACCAAGGTGCCTTGGCCCCCCAGTGCATAGACATTGGTGCCGTCCACGGTGGGGGTGCCCCGGGGGCCGTCCCCCCAATTGTTGGTGAGCAGGTCCCCGATCGGGGAAGCCCAAAGTTCTTTGCCGCTGGCCGCGTCCAATGCCAGAAGGATTTCGTGACCATCGCGGACACCCATGGTGAAGAGCTTTCCCGCTACGATGGAAAAGCCCGAGTAGCCGTTCCCCGCGCTCTTAAAGAGCCAGAGCTGTTTGGGGCCGGCCTCGGGCCATTGCTTGAGGAGGCCCGTTTCCTTGGACACATCGGTACGGTCCGGGCCCCGGAACTGAGGCCATTCCAACGCGGAAGCCCAAAGGCTGCTGGCAACCAGGAACGTAGCGGAGAGAAGGGGGCGTGGGTTCATCGTGGATTGAAGTGGAGCGGAGATTTGGTCTAAACGCCAGTCCCGATGCGGCTGCGCCATTGAGCGCCTAAAGACGTTCCCCCTCGACAAGCACGCAGCCGATTGCCGAAATTGGCGCGCTAATGCCGAGCCCGGAGCAAGTCGTGGATTCCAAGCCAGTCGTGGCCAGCTATTGTACGACGTTTCTCAAACCTGAGATGCGTCATATTTATCGGCAGGTCGTGGGCCTGAGCCGCCACGAGACCTTCGTGGTCACCCGCGAGCGTTTGGGAGCCGACCAGTTCCCATTCGGCCAAATCGAGCTGATGCCGCCCGTGCGCAAGAATTTCCTCAAGCGCTTCTGGCTTAAATACGTGCGGCGCTTACCGCCCGTCTATTACCGCGGAGAATTGCGCTGGCTGATCCGGCTTTTCAATGAGCGGCCTGTGGATCTCATGCACGTTTATTTCGGGCATACGGGAGTCCATCTGTTGCCCTTCATCCAGCATTGGAGCAAGCCATGCGTGGTTTCCTTCCATGGGATGGATATCCAGCCCAGACCGGGCCAACCGGGCTACGATGAACAAATGAGAGAGCTCCTGGGGAGTGTCCCGCTGGTATTGGCCCGCTCCAAATCCCTCATGAGAGCCCTGGAGAAGCTGGGGTGTCCGGCGGGGAAGATCCGGCTGAACCGCACGGGAATCCCGCTGGAGGATTTCCCCTTCGTGGCTCGCGCCATCCCCGACGATGGTGCATGGCGCTTTGTCCAAGCGTGTCGGCTTATTCCCAAAAAGGGGCTTCGCACCTCTTTGAAAGCGTTTGCCCGGTTTCGTTCCCTGTTTCCCAAGGCCCGGTTTACCATCGCTGGAGACGGGCCGATGCGCCCGGAGTTGGAAGCATTGGGGCGGGAATTGGGGATCATGGATGCCCTGGAGTTGGTGGGCTTCCTTTCCCAGGCCGAGCTTTCGGAACTGTACGCGGGCTCCCACCTGTTCCTGCACCCGAGCGAGATGCCAGC
>JAYVTN010000195.1:0-3329 GCA_043788785.1 Spartobacteria bacterium
ATCCGCAACTGAACTTTTGGCGACAAAGGGGTGGATTGCCCCCGCAGGAGCATCGCTGACGGGGTTGGTAAGCAATGTCGAAGTGCCAAGCAAAGTCCCATCATCTGCCGCCGCTAGATATGTACTTACGGTGTCTTGGGCGCTCCAAATGGGCTCGAATGAATTGCCCCCGAGCCAGCGTTGCATTCCCAGATCATCATTGAACGCAGGCATCGGCACCGTCGGGGTGTCTAAGCTCAAAGCCCAAAGTTGGGAGTACGTATAACTCAGGATTCCGGCCGAAGTCTTCCGACGACCAGCCCCTTTCATCCCGTTTGGGCTGATGACAACGGGCTCGAACTTATCTTTCGCCCATGAGAGCTTGATCGGTTCCCCCCGTGTGTACTGCCAGTCCGACCACTCCTCCGATCCCACAAGCGCGACTTTAGCGCGAGGCCACCTCTCGCCGCGTATTGACACAGCACGGAAACGCACCGACTCCGCGGCAAATTCGCTATCAACGATGGCCAACATATCGCTCCAACTGTAGCTTGCGTATACCGCTCCTCCCCGAGTGATTCCGACAGCCAGCGGGCTTGATTCCAGTATTGGACCCAATCCGTTAGCGGCTGGATAATTGGCGGTTAACTCCTCCGGGCTCGTGAACATTTCCGAAAGCACTGGTTTACCCGCCACAACCTTACTGGTGGCGATCCCGACAAGAACACCGGACGAGCTGACTCCTTTAACCTTCAAATCCCATTCGATTGGATCCTGAGTTCCATGACTGTACTTTTTCGGCAAGTCATACTCTTCGGTTACCCCCTTGTCCCAAACCACGGAAGCAAATTGGTCTGCGTTCTTGTCACACCAGAATGCAAGCTTGCCTCCCTCACCAAGCGCGATGCCTTCAACTTTCGTGATGGAGTCCGCACTGACCTTGATGACTGCATGCTGTACGACGGGTACATCGACAGCCCGTCGGGCATCATTGGGAAAAAGATCAACCCCGTCGAGCACTCCGTCGCCGTCGCTATCAGTGCTGAACGGATTGGTTTGGTTACTCGCCTCCTGAATATCAGTCACACCGTCCCCGTCGGAGTCGAGAAGAGGGTCCAAAACGACACCAGTGTGTCCATAGTGCTCAATTTCCCAAGCGTCCAAAATTCCGTTTGCATCCAAATCCAAAACTTCAAAGCTAAACAGGTTTTTGAGCTGGCCGACATTTGCCGCTGCGTCGTGGGCTGTTGCAATGCCGGTCCACGGATAAGGAAAGCCGGGGACGACTTCCCTAAGCCTGTCGTAGAAAGGTTTTGCAAGCGCTTTGAGCTGGCCCTGATTCACCGGAGCGAAGTCGTTGGTGGATGCATTCAGTTTGGGACGCCGGATCCCGTCTGTACCCAACTCACTCCACCCATTGATTGATGCAGTCAATGCAGTTCCAGCGCCGCCGGGCAGCTTGGCTTCAATCTCTTTATAAGCTGCCAGCGCCAGATTCTTGACCTGGCCTTGGTTGGCAACCGCAAAATCATCTGCTTGGGCGTTCTCGACGAGAACTCCGCGTTGAGCCCACCATAATGGCACTGTGGCCAGCATGGTCTAAGGAAACCAACACATCAGGGTGAGCGCGGAAACGAGCGCTTTGAGATCAAAAACGGGCTTCATTGAATAGAACGGGCCAAAATATCGGGACGGATCGGGTTCGGGACACGAGCGCAACGCCTATGGCGTCGGACCATTCGTGAATGCGCCCATCGACAGATCCCCATGCGGCTGGATGGACCCGTATCGCCCCACTGACAGCTAGATCGCCGTTTACAGCGGTGTTCCCACTCTTTTTGACCACAACCGCATTGGAAGGGGCACCGGCGACTCCGTTGCCGATCACAAAGAGGTCGTCTTCATGCTCTGGAGATGAGGAGCTTCCAGTGGATGGGACATTGAAGAGCCCCACGGTTGTCTGTCCGTAGGTGCTCGCCGTTGTTCCCCGTCCCAGCGACATTGAAAAGTTCCCCGACGCTGTATTATCATAGCCAACTGCCGTGGAATATTCACCGGTGGCGTGAGTCCAACCCGCAGAAAAAGCGCCAGTTCCCGTTGCGGTTCCATAGCCTACCGCTGTGGAGCCCCAAGTTGTAGCGGTCGCACTTCCCAGTGCAGTTGATTGGAACCCTCCGGCAACTGAGGAGCCAAAAGCGGTTGAAATGGTACCGCTAGCGATACTTTGGCCCCCCGCACTCGCGGACTGCGCCGATGCTGTTGAGATACCGAAAGCGCTCGCGTACCAGTTCGTCGCGGTAGAGTCACCACCTGTTGTCGAGCTGCCCCCGCTCGCAGTGGAGCAACCAAATGCCGCAGACCGAAACCCGGATGCAGTGGAACATCCGAAGGCTACAGACGTATGTCCTGTGGCAGAACTCTGGCCGCCCGCAGTCGCGAACCAATCCGAGGCCGTTGATCCACCAAACGCACTTGAATATGGACCGGAGGCTACCGACGCCCCCGTTGCTGTGGTTCTTTCCCCGCTTGCTGTTGCTTGACCAGCTGACAATGACAAAACGCCTGAGGACGTCCCGAGTGCCAACGAAGCGGAATGGTTACCCGATGCAAGTCCCCCACCAATTGCCGTTGCCATCCATGCAGTTGCCCTTGAGTACACGCCAATTGCAGTTGTGCCAAATCCGGTTGCTTCAGAACTTCTCCCACCTGCAAACGCGTATTGGCCGGTTCCCGTGTTGAGCAATCCGATTGCCACGGCGTCCACTCCCACGTTATTGCCAGTCCCCATCGACATGGTGCCGGGTTTTAGATATCGTGAATCCCCTAGTCCAACAGTCAGGATACTGGCATTGCCCGAATTCGTTTGATTGGGCATCTGGTTATTGGTGCCATTAAGTAATAATGAGCCTTGGAAAGTGCTTGTTCCCGAGGGATCCAACGTAATCGATGGCACCGTAGTCCCGGCGAGATTCGGGTACAGGAATACTTGATGTTGCGAACCGATTCTAAGCGCCGTCTCCGAACCCGTGGTCCCTGGTGCATTCTTGAATATCCACTCATGGACAGGCCGGTGCGCTTGCAAAGTGAGGATGCTGGTCCCGCTAACGTCAGAAAAAAGGAATGAGACTCCCGGCAGCGCCGTGGTCTCACCGTTCAACGTACCAAGGTCGAGTGCATTCCCCCAAACATCGACTTCGCCGGAAACACTAAGGTCCCCAGCCACGGAGAGATCAGATGCAGTTGCGAATTGGGCAAAGCAGAATACAGAGCAGAGCGGAAAGCAAAGAATGTGGAAGCGTGGTTTCATGGGAAAACAGGGGTGAAGAGCGATAAACGTTTGGCCTCATTCG
>JAYVTN010000196.1:0-7700 GCA_043788785.1 Spartobacteria bacterium
TAGAACGCATAGAACGCAAAGGCCTTTCGGCTGCCAGCACTCCTTCTGTGTTCTTTGCGTTCTTTGAGGCCAGCCCCTATGCCGTCCCCTTTTGGAATCAGCCTTGGTGCTCTTGGTCTGAGATTTCCGGGCCTCAGGGATGTTCAACCACGTCGTGGTTGAAGATCCTTCCTAGGAAAGCGGGGATCCGGCGTTCGGTCCATGGCTGCAGGCCCGCTTTGAAATCCAGGAAACCCACGTGCCCACCCGAACCCGGTGCTTCAAAGTGCAGAAAGGGGTGCTGGGAGGCTTCTTCGAATGGAAAGGAGGGCGCAGCTAGGAAAGGATCATTCCGGGCATTAAGCAAAAGTGTGGGAACTGTGATGCCCCCCAGGTATTGGCGCGAACTGGCTTGATCCCAGTAGTCCTCGGCATCCCGGAATTGGTGGAGCGGGGCCGTGTAACGGTTATCGAAGGCGGCGAAGCTGCGGATTGCACGGATGCCAGTAATATCCAGAGAGCCTGGGAAGCCGGGAGCTTTGGTCTCGATTTTGGCGATGAGCGTTTTGAGGAATCGGGTAAGGTAGAGTCGGTTGGTAAGCCTCAGGTCGAGGGCTCTCGCACTGGAAGCGAGGTCGATTGGCGCTGAAATGGCTGCGGCTCCAACGACGGCGGGGTGGGGCTTCGATTCGCCCAAATATTTGAGCGTCAAATTGCCTCCCAGGCTGAATCCGACCAGCGCAATCCGAGGATAGCCGGGAGCGGCGTGCTCGATGATGCGTCGTAGATCCCCCGTTTCCCCACTGTGATAAAACCGCAACAGCCGGTTGGGTTCGGATCCGCATCCGCGGAAATTCCAAGCCAAACAATCCCACCCCGCCGCAAGGAGGGCTGCGGCCATGCCGCGGATGTAGGTTTGGGAGAAGCAACCCTCCAATCCGTGGGAGAGGATAGCGAGACGCTTGGAGCCGGTGCGGGTCCAAGCTAGATCCAGGAAATCGCCGTCGGCGAGCTCAAGCCGTTGGAGGTCGACCTGCAAAGAGATCGTGCGTGGCAGGATGGCTGGCAAAATGGTTTGTACATGAGCACTGGCGAGCAAGGCGGGTGGACGGAACCGGGATTCTAGGACGGGCATGAGGCGGGGGAAATGAAGGTTGAGGTATGAAGTATGAACCTAAATACGGCGATTCAGAATCACCACAGAGCGCACAGAGACCACAGAGTGAGGAGCTTATGTTTGGAAATACTCCAAAGGATGATTCACCCAACGGGTGGCGGTTTTTCAGTCACAAAACCGCTCGCAAATTGCCTCGAGTGCTTCAAATAAACTCTCTGTGCCTGCGTGCGAATCCGCAGATGCCGCAGATTGACGCAGATGGTGGGGCGACGATGGCTGCACTCCCACGCCTGGATTGCGGCCTTCTTGCATTAATCTGCGTGCATCTGCCTCATCTACGGATTTATACGGCTCGGAAACGTTGCGCCTCCGCGCCCTTTGCGTGAGTAATCCCCGACCGACCCGATGGGTTTACGCAAAGTATGCAGAGCAGAGGTGGCAGAGATAGGAGTGGTCAGTCCTGTGGTCAGTCCTAAACCTTTCTTAACGTAGAGACATTCGGGTATGATCCCTCCATGTGCTCTCACCCCCGGCCGCTGCTGATAGTTTTGGCTCTCTCGCTCTTGGTGGGGTGTGCGAGTCCGCCTCCCTATCGCTACCATTATATCCCGGGTAAGACGGCCATTTTGCGGGAGGGCATCGCCATTGCGCCAGCGGAGGCGCCAGCGGATGTGCAATTCGCCGTCGCAGCGGGCAACCGGATCGCTGGATTGCCCTACGGATACGGGCGCGGCCACTGTGCGGTGGTCGATAGCGCTTACGACTGTTCTGGGGCGACCTCGTTCGTGCTCAAGGCGGCCGGATGTCTAAATCAACCCATGCCGTCCACGGGATTCCGACATTTCGGCCAACGCGGATACGGCAAATGGATAAGCGTGTATGCCAAGCGCGGGCACGTGTTCGTGGTGGTGGCCGGACTCCGCTTTGATACGGGTTGGGGAGGGGAGATGCGGGGTCCGCAGTGGACGACCAATAGTCGCCCGGCCAAAGGCTGCGTGGTACGTCACCCGGCCGGCTTTTGAGCTAGATACGGCGAGTCAGAATCACCACAGATCGCACAGAAAACACAGAGTGAGGAACTTACTCCAAATGATGATTCATCCAACGGGTTGCGATTTTTTCAGACACCAAATTCCTAGCAACTCATTTGCCTCTGTGTGCTCTGCACTCTGTGGTGAAACTCGACCGCGGTGGCAAACAGCGTGCACCGTCCTCCCTTTGTCGGCTTAGCGGGTCGGGGAGTAATCGGTGGGCTTCATAAACACCGAAACGACTCCGTCCGGGACCGTTAATGAACCGCCCGCCTTCTGCTCGGAGGCCGCTTTGACGGTAACCCACTCCGGATCGGCCCGGAAATCGAGGAACGCGGTTTTCGCAGCCTCCACACTGGCGTGGGCCAAAAGATACACCAAGGTACTGTCAGCTTGGGATTGGGGAGGAGTGCAATGCCAATAGAACAGGTTGGTCATTCCGTGTTTTGCAAAGAGCGCGGTCGTGTGGGTACGGAAGCGCTCATCCAAAGCCCCAAGATTCCCCGGTGTCGTGGTGTATGTGCGCAACTCGAAAACGCGGTCCGGCTTCTGAAGGGAGGGTTCGATTTTTGGAGAAAAATCGGTGGCTGCCAAAAATAGTTGATCGACCTTGGCTACGAGTTTGCCATTGGCCTCAGAAGCTTTTTGAGCTGCTTGCCAATCCGGGTCGCTGGTGAAGGATTTGAAACGGAGGTCGCGTTGTACGTGGTCGGGATAGGCCAACACATACACGAGCTTGTTGTCGGGATTTTCGATCGGAACCCAGTACCCGATGTTCGTGATCCCGTGTTTCTCGAACAATGCCACGGTATGGTCACGGAACCTGGCATGGAGTTCGTCCATTTTGCCCGGGGCCGCATAATAGGTGCGCATTTCAAAGAGCCTGGTGTCGGGGTCGGCAGCGGAGCTCTGGAAAACCATGGCGAGAAGGGTGGCTACGAGGAGAAGCTTCATTGGGTAATTATAGGGCAACGGTGTGAATGGAAGGCGGTTTGGGTTTTGCCGTACGGGCGGCCCGCAATTGCCCGCAACCGGCATCAACGTCGATGCCGCGTCGTTGGCGGAAGGTACACGGGAAACCCGCCTGTATAAGGATTTTCTGAAAGGCGCGGCCAGCAGAATCAGCAGAAGCGCTGCCGAGGAAACCCTGGGTGGGGTTAAGGGGGATCAGATTGATATGGGCGTCGATTCCCCGCAACAGACCGGCGACCTGATGGGCTTGTTCCTGGGAATCGTTCTGCCCTGCGATGAGGGTCCACCCAAAGAAGATGCGGCACCCGGTCTTGCAGGCATAATACCGACAGGCCTCCATGAGTTCGCTGAGCGGCCACCGACGGCTGATGGGAACCAAAGCAGCCCTCTGCTCTTCAGTGGCACCATGGAGGCTCACAGCCAGGTTGTAAGGGCGATTTTCATCCGCCATGCGAACAATTCCAGGGACCACGCCCACGGTGCTAACGCTGATGCGCGATGGTCCGATGTTGATGCCCCCAGTGTGGGTGATGATATCCAAGGCCGTCATCACAGCCTCGTAGTTGTGGAGCGGTTCACCCATGCCCATGAAAACCAGATTGCGTAATCCTGCGAACCCGTGGGCACGTAGGGAACGTTGGGCTTGGAGGACTTGGGCAACGATCTCGCCTGGACGCAAGTGCCGAACAAATCCCATTTGGCCCGTTGCACAAAATACGCACCCCATGGCGCAGCCAGCCTGCGTGCTGATACAGGCCGTGAAGCGTTTGGCATACCCCATGATCACGGTTTCCACCGTCTGGCCGTCGTCGAGCCGGAGCAGGAATTTACGGGTCAGCCCGTCGGAGCTTGCCGTCTCGGAGTCTACAGTGGGAATCTCAAGGGCGTGCGGGGCGGAGGCGACCCACCGTTGCAGGGGCGGCAGGAAGTCTTTGCGTGCGCTCAGGTTTGTGGCGGCCTCCCTGTGTAGAGCGCCCCAAAGAGTCATGGTATGGGCAGGCCGCAAGCCAGCCTTGGCTAGTTCGGCTTGCAAGGCGGAAAAAGTCAGGTCATGGAGCGTGCGTGGCGGGACAACGGCGTCGAGCATGGACTTCAATGCTTTAAGATATCCTGGTTCCAAGAGCAAGTTTCCGCAGGATGGCTTCTCCAGTCGCTAGCGTGTTTTTTAACCATGAAGGACATGAAGAAACATGAAGGGGGCGGGGACGGGACTGTCGGCATCTGGGTTTAGGGCTTAAGAGCCTCAATAATCTTCATGGCCCTTCATGCTCTTCATGGTTGAAAGGCGGTCCCGGTTGTTGAAACTCCTTGCGAGCGGATCGGTTGTCCCATTTGCCGAGGGCGCCGTCAGAGTTGGCGTTCCGGTCAGGACGATTTCGCGAAAGATGTTCTGCCCTGCGGGGCCGTCGTGAAACGCGAGCCGCACTGCGACTACCCCGGAAGCGAGCGGAGCTGCAGCCTTGCCGGTGATTTGGACTTTGCCCGCTTTGCCTTTATTCTCAAATTTCGCGACCGTCAGCGGCTCGAATTTCTCCGGCACGGTGGCGCGGGCGATGAGCACGTCGTAGAGCTGGCTTGCGCGGCCACCGGAATGGCCGGTGAAGGTGACGAGGCTCGCGAGGTCGTAGCCATGCGGCGCACGGGCGGCGTCGAGTCGCGCGGTGAAGGTGGCCCCCTCGGCGTAGGCGCGGTAGGTCTTGCCGTCGTTGAGCGTGTCGCTGCCGCCGGAGCCGTTGAGGGTGGTGCCATTGCGGAGCGGTTCGGCTGAAGTGGCCCCGCTATCGTTGCCCGCGCCCGTGTCGCTGATCGCCGCCTTTACCAGGAGATTATCTTTTGGCAGATCAGCCTCGAAGGCCGCGGCGTCGCCGTCGTCGCTGCCGGCGGTAATGACGATGGGCGCGCCCGCCGCGGAGAGCGTGTGCTGGGGGGGCAACGCGAGGATGAGCGGCTGCGACCAGTCTTCGGCAAGCAGGCGCACCGGCCCGAGCAGGCCGCCTGGAAGCAGCGGCGAGTCTTTGGTGAAGTAATTCCACGTCGTGAAACAGAAGCGTCCTTTCGACGGGCGCGGGGTGTTTTTGAGGAACCAATCGGGGAACTCTTTGAGGAACTTTCCGCTTCCAAAGTTGGAGGGCAGCCACTCGCAATCCGGGGGCTCCTGCTCGTCGCCGATGAGGCGATTTGCCCAGGTGTTAGTCACCTCGATTTCAAGCATATTGCCACTCGGGCGCAGCGTGTCGGCGGGAATGCTCACGCTCCACGGCTCACACCACGCCACTCCGAGGTCGCGGCCATTGACCCGGACGCGCGCAATGGAGTTCACGGTGCCCAGCGAGAGTCGCAGGGCGGGGCCGGCGGCAGGTGCGTCGAACGCCTTTCGATACGTCGCCGTGCCGCTGAAATACTTGATCCCGGGCTCCGCGTGCCGCGTCCAGTCGGTGAGCGCGTCGAATTTAACCGGCAGCTGCGGACCGCCCCATTTTGGATCGAACGTCACCTCCCACGCGCCGCCCAGTTCCGCCACCGGTTTCAACGCCGGCCGGTTTCCACCGCCCACTTTCCCGCCCGTTTGTTTCCGGAAAACCACAAAGCCGCTCTGCGCCGGGTCGAAGCTGAGCGGGATGAGCGTGCGACCGTTGCGCTCTTCGAATTGCGGCAGGTCGCGCATGGTGCCCGTCACTGCGTCCCACCATTCCGGTTGACGGCCCACGGTTTGGAAGCTGCACCGTGCCTCGCAGCCGGTGCGCGCGGTGTTTGCCACGAAATACACATCCGCTTCCGCGCTCCGCCGGTGAATGCCTTTGAGCGTACGACCCTCGGTGCCGGTGGCGGAAAAATCACCGCCCGCCTCGACCTGCGCGCCCCATTGCAGCAGGGCCTGGCAGCGCGTCCAGTAGCGCACCATCGCCTTAGCCGGCTCCCACCAAGTCTGGGTGCGGTCGAAGTGCGTGCCCCAGCGGCCCATCGTGTTGCCGGGCTGGTAACGGTCGTCCCAGGGCTGCGGCGTGTAGCGGTGGAGGATGAAGCGGTTAACTCCCCCGCAGAACGCCGCGTCGCCAATCGGCTTCAGCCACGCGGGTGTTTCGCTCCACTGGCTGACATCGGGCTGCCCGGTGAACGCTTCGGCTTCCACGATGTTCTGTCCGCTCACCTTGATATGGCCGTTGCCGCCATTGGTCCAAAACTCCGTCATCACGTTAGCAACGAATGGCATGATCTCTTCCTGCCGCCACGGGCCGCCATAGGGTTCGCAGGAAAACGTGAGCCCGGCCTCGCGGAGCAGCTTTGAGGTGAGGGCGAAATGCACGTCGCGATAGAGGTCCTTGATCGTCGCCTCGAAGTCGCGGCGAAACTTTCCGGTCTCCGCCTCGCTGCCAATGACACGTTTCGCAAAAGTCGCGAGAAAAGGCGTCAGGTCGTAGCCGCGCCGCGTCGCGAACTCCGCGCGCATCTTCGGCGTCCACGACGGCATGCCCGCCTCGTAGCTATCGACGTGAATGGAATGGATGCCAGTGCCGATCAGATCGCCCAGGTGCTTTTTGACTTCACCGATTACGTGCCCCATGTGAAAGGTCACCGCCTCGGGATTCATTTTGTCGCACTCAAAACCATTGGCCGCCCACTGCGAAGGCTGCATCAGCGTGCCCATCGTGGTGTGGCCGAAGCGATAGAGCACCCATTGTCCGGCGGGCGCGACCCACTCAAGTTTTCCGTCCGCACCAAGTTGTTTGCTCAGGTCGATGATCTTGTCCTTGGTCACCACGCCTTCCGCGGGCATCGCGAGCACCGCGATGTCTTTGTAATAGGTCTTCCGCGCCGGGATTTCCGGCTTTTCCACCTTGCCGGTTTCGGGGTTGTAAACGGGAAACAGCTGCACCGCGCGCGGGTCCACCTTGGGTCGATCCAGCACCAAGTTCACCCGCGAACCGCCTGTCACCGTCTGCTGGGACAAGCAGACCTCTTGCATGGTCAGTTCCGGCGTGATCCACGGCCCCCCACTTGTCTCGTAGCCGGGTCCGTTGAACATTCCGAACTCCATGCCCAGACGCTTCGATTCCTCCGCAGCATGTCGCACCAGCGCCCACCACGGCTCGGTCCACGCCACAAATTCCGGGGTCGGGCTTTTCTCGATAGAATGCGCCCACGGAATCGTCACGTCCGCGAGGCTGAACATGAGCGTGCGACCGTAACCGGCGTCATGCAACGCTTCGAGATCGCGCGTGATCGCCGGCTTGCTGTTGTTGCAACCCATCCACATCCACATGACGCCCGGCCGCGCTGCGGGCGGCGGATTCGTGAAGGTCTGCTCCAGTTGGTCTGCTCGCGCACCCACCGCGCAGAGGCTAAGAACGGCTAGGAGGCGTAACAGGTGGAGATTTATGCGGTACGGGTGGCGGTTCATGGTGTGGGCAGCAGGTAAGGTAACGAGTGGGGGATTCACAACTTCAAAACTGCAGGATCCGAGGACAAAGTTTAACAGAGCGCAATTCCGAAGCCATTTCATAATGAGAGTTAACCTCCGAAGACGCCCGAGCTTGGAACATTTCCAAGCAAAGTACATCTGCCTTGGCACGCCGAAGGTGCAGCCAGCCAACAGCCTGGGG
>JAYVTN010000197.1:0-8040 GCA_043788785.1 Spartobacteria bacterium
GCGGACGATGGCTTTAAGGGGCAGTTCCACCGTGAGGTTAAAGTGCGGGGAAATCAGCGGCGACAACCCCCGGATGACTTCCATACGGTAAGCCTTGAAGGCGTTGGTGGTGTCGTTGAAGTCGATGCGGAAAAGCAGGCGGATGAAGAGATTGGCCCATCGGTTCACCAACAGCTTCACCTTCGGATAGTCATGGACCGCGCCTCCCTTGATGAAGCGGCTTCCAAAAACGCAATCCCATCCTTCATTGAGCAGGCGCCAGTAAGCGGCCGCTTGCTCGGGGCTGTCGGATTCGTCCGCCATCATGATGACCACCGCATCCCCCTTCGCCGATTCAAGTCCAAAGACAATCGCCCGGCCGAAACCATGCCGGCCGAGATTTTGTATCGGCGCAAGAGCGGGCACGTCGGCGCGGAGTTGCTGGAGCACTTCCCAGGTCCGATCGGAACTCTTATCGTCCACGACAACGATCTCATGGGGGATCCCAAGCCGGGTGAAGGTGTGGTAAACAGAACGCACCATGGATGGCAGCGCTTGCTCCTCATCACGGGCCGGGATGATCACGCTCAGCAGGGAGAGCTTGGGGGCATCGGGATCTGGCCGGATGTTTTTCATGCCATGTTTAGGATCTGAAAATCATGCGCCGCTCAGCGAAAGCCAAGCAGGATTAGCCTCCACGTGTTCGGCGATTTCCTCCAGCAACGCCGGAAGCCCGGTCAGCGGCTTCCACCCCCATGCTGCGTTCATTTCCGCATTGTCCATGACGAGCCACGGCAGGTCGTAAGGCCGCGCCTCAAGATCCTGCCCAACTTCCCGGGGGCCAAAGCGCTCGGTGCACCAGCGGGAGAGTTCCGCGATGGACATGGAGTTTTCCAGGCCACCTCCGATGTTGAGAATGGGCGGGCAATTCCTGCCGGGATCATGCATTTGCTCAAGCAGCAGGCGCCCGAGATCCCGCGGATGAAACACATCCCGGACCTGTTTGCCCAATCCATCAAAGCCGATGTAACGCAGAGGCCTTCCCGCTTTCCAGGCGTGCAGCCAATAGGAGAAAATCCCCTGCTCGGCGGTCCCGAACTGCCCCGCGCCCCCTATCACCCCGCAGCGATTGATCCGCACGGGTAACTTGAAGGCCTCCGCATATTCCAAGGCCAGAGCCTCGGAAGCCAGTTTGGTCCCGCCATAAAGGGACACAGGCGCACTGGTGCTGAAATCGCTTCGGATTCCCTGCGGACTGCATCCCGTCGGCAGGAAGGCTGCTGTGTCCGGCGCAAACCGGTTGCCGGTGGAAACCAGGGGCATGGAAGCCAGGGACGGAATCGAATACACGCGGTTGGTGCTCAGCAGGATAAATCCCGAGGACACCTTCCTGCAATATTCGAGCAGGTTGACGGTGCCCCCGAGATTATGCTCCACAACCTGCCGACTGCTGGAGCGTCCATCCACCCCGGCCCTGACGCTGGGATTGGCTGCGGCATCGATGACCCAATCGACGGCCGGCAGGGTTTCGAAATCGCTCGCGCAACGCAGGTCGCCATGGATGAACTCCACGTCCATGGCCCCCAGCAGCCGACGATTGGTTTCGCTACCGGGACGCATCAAATTATCAATGCCGATAAGCTCCAGTGCCGGTTGCGCCTCGCGCAGAAACGCCGTCACAGCCGACCCCACAAACCCGCAGATGCCGCTGATGAGAACCTTCATGCGGTTTAGGCGTTCAACCGGTTGCCCCAGGCGTCCACGATTTCAGCGACCGTGGTGCGCAGCGACTTGGTGATGGCCCAAGCCGGGTAATGCTCCCGCATCTTCCGCAGATCACTGTAATAGCAGATGTGGTCGCCCATCCGGTTCTCGTCCATATAAGTATAGAGTTGGGGGTGCCCGGAAAACTCCTCCACCAACGCAAAGGCTTCGAGGATGGAGCAGGAGTTATCCTTGCCGCCGCCCAGATTGTAGACTTCGCCGCACCGGGGCGCCCGGGCGAAGGCGAGCATGAACTGGGCAACATCCACGGAATGGATGTTATCGCGCACTTGCTTGCCCTTGTAACCGAAGACCCGGTACTCGCGCCGCTCCAGATTGCACTTCACCAGGTAGCTCAGAAAACCGTGGAGCTCGACCCCGCTATGGTTGGGTCCGGTCAAGCAGCCGCCCCGCAAACAGCAGGTCGGCAGGTTGAAATACCGGCCGTATTCCTGGACCATCACGTCGGCGGCCACTTTGGAGGCGCCAAAAAGGGAGTGCTTGGACTGGTCGATGCTGAAGGTCTCCGCGATGCCGTGTGCATAAGCCGGGTCGGCGTAATCCCAGCGCGTTCGCTGTTCGGCCAGGGCGATGCGGTTGGGAGCATCGCCGTAGACCTTGTTGGTGGACATGTGGATGAAGGGCGCTTCGGGACAGGCCTGGCGCGCCGCTTCCAATAGGTTGAGGGTGCCGACAGCATTGGTGTCGAAGTCATCGAAGGGAATGGCCGCCGCGCGATCATGGGAGGGCTGGGCCGCAGTGTGCACGATCACGTCCGGCCGCACCGAGGCCACCAGGGCCAGCATACCCGCCCGGTCCCGGATATCGATCTCGTGGTGAACAAACCCAGGGATATCTTCTAGTAGACGCCGCTGATTCCAGCGGGTGTCTCCCTGGGGACCGAAAAACACGGCCCGCTGGTTGTTATCGATCCCGTGGATGGTGTAACCGGAGGCGGCGAAGGCGTGGCAGACTTCGGACCCGATAAGGCCGGAGGAACCGGTGACCAGGCATTTCATGGCAAAGGGAGTGCGCCGTTTTCAGAATCCTGCCCGACCGGACGCAGCCGCAAAGCGAGTGAGCCCACCGAGGCAAGACAAACGCCAATCATGGCAAAGAGTTTGCCCGGAGTGCAAAGGCCGAAGAGCAACGGAGCCAGACGCCCGGCATCGGTGGGCTCCGAAAAAGCAAACCAGTCATCCTCGACGGTTGCGCAGCATCGATGGCCACGATTTGCTCAGGCCCCGGAGCACGGACTGGCGCTGGCCCGAGTTGGCGGCCACGACTTCCAGCGTGCAGCCAGTCAACGCCAGTGAGCACCTTCCAAACCTCGATGCGGTAGTCCTGCATGGGAGCAAACCGCAAATCGTATTCCCGGCGCAGCTCGTCAGAAGAGGCAATTTGAGACATGATATGTGGGAGAAAGGCGAAGAGTGACCCTAAGGCTTTCAGGACCAATAGCGATCATTGCAGCTGATCGACACTGATATTTTTGTCGGCCGTGCACCCAACGCCGCTTGTTGCCGAAAGCATGGCCTCGTACTGGCGTGCGATGGCTTCGAGATTAAACTCGGAGGCCTTGGTCCAGCTGGCGGCTTTCATTCGTATCAGCTTGTCTGTGTCGGTGAGGAGTTCCCGAAGCCGGGCGGCAAAAGCCCCCAGATCATTCAGGGGCGCGGTGCGGCCATTGATGGCATCGGTGAGCACATCGCGCACACCCGGGATGTCACTGGCCACGATGGCGAGTCCGTGTTTGAGGGCTTCGACCGCGGCTACCGGCATTCCCTCGGAGGTTGACGGCATGCAAAGGATATCGCCGGTGCGCAGAATCCCCTCGACTTCGGATGCGCCCAGCCAGCCGCGTAAGCAGACCCGGGCAGACAGGTGATGGGCGGCGATCCGGAGGCGGACGGCTTCCATGTCCGGGCCGTCACCGATCATGGTCAGAGTCCACGGGAGGTCCCCGATCCGGGCGAGTGAGTCGATAAGGAAGGGAGCATTCTTCTGCGCATTAAACCGGCCCACGAATACGAGATGTACCGGCTGACCCACCCGGTTGGGAGGGTGAGGCGTTGCACCGACTAGATCGATGCCATTGAGGATGCGCTCGATGGGGCGGCCGTAAGCGCGTTGGCCCAGTTCCTGGACAAAGGAACTCACGGCCGTGCATCCGGCAGCATCCGCCCAGATCCGTTTGGCAATGGGCGCCACTGCGGCAAACAGCCGATCGGTCTGTGTCGGCACGCCGCCCGGCACATCGCCCAGATGCGCGGTTAAAACATACGGCACCCCAGTCAGCTTGTGGACCGCCCATGCCAGCGCCCCGGTGGGGACGGCGAAATGCGCGTGGATAACGTCGGGCTTCCACCGGCGCACGTGCCGCATCGTGGGTAAGAAGCTGGTCGCCACGTAGAGCCCCATCTCGTGGACCGCGCACGTGTCCTCGCGCCGGCGAAAGCTCGGGGTTCGAAATATTTCCACACCGGCCCGGGCATCCCAGGCTGGCAAATGGGACATGCCTGCCGTCTGGACCCGGACTTGATGGCCCCGGGCCACGAGCGCTTGGGCAACGCTTTGGGCCACCCGGCCGCCCCCCCCTCCGATGGGCGGGTATTCGTAGCAGAGCACCAGAACTTTCATCCCCGTAAATCGTGGGCCGTCGTCATGGTTTCCAATTTGAGAGCACCCACTGCGACCACAGGAACAGGCGTTCATCGCTGCGTCCTGCCATATGATCGGCCAGCTTCCTTTTGAGAAAAGCAGCCCCGGGGCCGGCCCCATGGGTATCAAACTGGAAACGACCTTCCCGCAGCCACCGTCCGATTGGCATGCCAAATCCTTTCTTGGGGCGATTGATGATATCGCCCGGAAGCAAAGGAGCCATGGCTTGCTTGAGAATCCATTTGGTCTGTCCGCCCCGGAGCTTGAGCTGGTGAGGAATCCGGCGTGCCAGGTTGGCCATCTCGAGATCCAGGAAAGGCGAGCGCGCCTCGAGCGAATTGAGCATGCTCGCACGGTCCACTTTGGCCAGGATCCCGTCCTGGAGATAGATGCGGGTCCACCATTGGAGGGCACAATCGACCAACGCGGGTTTGCTGGACCCGGCTGATGCCCGGGCGCTATCCCATGCCTGGATGGATTCGCTATAGACGGCTTCCAGATCAACCGGGTGACCGAATAGCTCGGGCAACTGGTTGCCTTCGACCGCGCTCATCCACACCGCATTCCACATCGGAGCCGGGTAACTGAGCCCGGAGAGCGTGCGCTTGAGCTTGAAATCCAAGCTCAGGTTGCGATGGGAAACGGGCAAGAGACTCGCCATCATCCGGATGCCTTGATGAACCGGTCGCGGAACGAGTTTGGAGTAGGTTTCCGCCAGTTTGAGCGCCCGGAAAGGATCGTATCCGGCAAAGAGTTCATCCCCGCCGTCCCCGCCGAGAGCCACGGTGACGTGTTGGCGGGTGAAGCGAGAGAGCAAGTAGGTGGGCAACAAGGAGCCGTCGCCCAAGGGTTCGTCCAAGCGGGAAACGATCTCGGGCAGAAGCGCCACGGATTTATCGAGATCCAGGATGTCTTCCCGGTGCCGCGTGCCCAGGTGAGCGGCCATTTGCCGGGCGTAGCTGGATTCATCGAAGCTGGCTTCGTCAAAACCGATGCTGAACGTATTGAGCTGCCCGGCTGGCACGTGCTTTGCCGCGAGCGCAGCAATGGCCGAGGAATCGATGCCCCCACTCAGGAAGACGCCCAGTGGGACATCGGACATGAGCCGGCGTTGGACCGATGCTTCCAGTGTGGCACTGATTTCCTGGCAGAGGGCGTCAATCCGGGCTGGAGCGATTGCGGTGGGATCGGAGCCGTCGGATTCCAAAACGAATTCCCAGTACTGCCAGGTCTTGAGGGTGTTGGTCGCCAGCTCGAGCGAGAACGAATGGCCCCCAGGCAGCTTGTATACGCGCTCGTAAATACTGCGGGGCGCCGGGATGTAGCAGTAGGCGTAGTATTTCTGGAGCGAGAGCTCGGAAACCGTCCGGGGACACTTGGGATGCGCCGCCAGGGCTGGCAGTTCGCTGGCAAACCCGAATGTGTCGCCTTCGTGAAAGTAATAGAGAGGCTTTTTCCCGAACCGGTCGCGGCTGCCGAACAGGCGTTTGCGGCCACGATCGTAGAGGACAAAAGCCCACATGCCGTTGAGGCGCTCGACGAAGGCGTCTCCCCACGTCCGGTAACCGTGCAGGAGCACCTCGGTGTCTGAATGGTCTGTGAGGAACTGGCAGCCAAGCGCCTTGAGCTGATCGCGCAGTTCGCCGTGGTTGTAGATCTCCCCGTTGAAGACGACGCCCACTTCCCTGTCGGCGGTCCACATCGGTTGGGCGCCTCCGGCTAGGTCGACAATGGATAGGCGCCGGTGACCCAAATGGACCGCAGCGCTTGTATCCACCCAATGTCCCTCGGCATCCGGACCCCGGTGACGGATCCGGTCCGTCATCCCCTGCAAAACCGAGCGGTCTCCGCTTCCGACAAAACCCGCTATGCCGCACATGGAAAGGGAATGGGTGGAAAGCTCACGCGAAGGCCGGCTACGGTTCGATGTTGCGCGTGTCGCGAACCATGTAGACGGCTTTGCCTTGGGATTCGAAGAACGTGCGCATGATCATCTCGGCCAAAAGCCCCATGAGCAAGCACATGAGACCGGTCATGCCCGTAAGCACGCACAGGAGCAGAAGGGGATTTTGGATAAAGGACTCCCCCCAAACGATCTTGCGCCAGATCGCGAACAACCCGCTGGAGGCGCTGATGGCAAACGAGCTCAATCCCACGGCGCCAAAGATGTACATGGGCTTCTGTTGGAAGCGGTCCATGAACTTGACCACCAGGAGGTCGGCCAAAACTTTGAGGACCCGTTCCAGCCCGTATTTGGAGCTGCCGGAGGTGCGCGCATAGTGGCTTACGGCCACCTCGGTAATCCGAGCCCCGTGCCATTTGGCATAGATAGGCAGAAACCGGTGCATCTCGCCGTAGAGCCGGACGCCCTGGATGACCTCGCGCCGGTAGGCCTTGAGCGAGCAGCCGAAATCGTGGAGGCGCACCCCGCTGACAATGGAGATGAGTTGGTTGGCCAAAATACTGGGCAGATTGCGTTTGATGGCGTTGTCCTTGCGGTCCTTGCGCCAACCCGAGCAGACGTCATAACCCTCTTCAAGCTTGGCCAGCATGGCCGGGATATCGGCCGGATCGTTTTGGAGGTCCCCGTCCATGGGGATGATGATGTCGCCCCTGGCAAAATCGAAGCCTGCCATCATGGCAGCGGTTTGGCCGAAATTGCGGCGGAAATGGATGACCTTGATGGCGGGATCCTTTGCGGCGGCTTCATCGAGGAGTTTCTCGGTGCCGTCGGTTGAGCCATCGTTGACCAAGATCAATTCCCACGGCCGGCCCAAGGCCTCCATCGCGGCGCGGACGCGTTCGCACAACGGCACGATGTTGCCCGATTCGTTACAGATCGGGACCGTAATGGAAATCATTAGGAGGCAACCTAGTAACCGCACAATCCCCCTGTAAACAGTTTATATGCCCCGGCGGCAAATGCCCCCCCTGTAGCATGGGCTTCCAGCCCATGGACCGCTCCTGCCACGCGCGGAGGGGATGAGCGGGATATCGCAGGCTCAACAGATCCAGACGGGACAACCCTGATCGAAGCTGGATCGTTTTTTCCCCGTTTTTGGTTCGATCGCTTGGGTCAGCGCAACTCCAAGCCCGTGCAATAAAGATTACGCGTACCGTTAAACATTTCCATGGCGTCGCGCCACCCCCCTGAGCTACATATCAGGGCTTCAGTCACAGTGGAGGAATCCCCGAAGGCACTTCCAAAGCAAAAAGACGGAGGATCGCGATGATCACCGAAGACCAACTTGAACAACTCACCATCCAATGGTTTCAAGACATTGGCTGGAGTTATGCGAACGGCGCCGAGCTCGCGCCGGAAGGTGCGACGCCGGAGCGGGTGAAATTTCGGGTGACTGCGCTGAAAGCGGGGCTCGCGGCAACCCAGCGGCTGAATCCTAAGGTGGAAATAAAAACATGAACGATGAGCCGTTGCCCCAATCCGAGATCATTCTCTACCAGACGGAGGATGGCCGGACGCGCGTGCAATGCCGGTTTGAGAACGAGACGGTCTGGCTGACACAGAGACTCATGGCCGAGCTGTTCCAGATTGGCGTGGGCACGGTGAATCACCATTTGAAGGCCATTTTCGCCGAGGGAGAGCTGGCAGCAGGGGCAACTATTCGACGTTATCGA
>JAYVTN010000198.1:0-5390 GCA_043788785.1 Spartobacteria bacterium
GGCAGCCTTGTTGGTAAAGGTCACAGCCAGGATCTGCCCCGGTTCTACCCCTTGGGCGATCAGATAGGCCACCCGGGCCGTGATGACCCGCGTTTTGCCAGTCCCAGCCCCCGCCAAAATCAGCAACGGGCCTTCCGTTGTGCGGACAGCTTGTTCCTGGGCGGGGTTGAGATCGAAAAGGCGGATTCCAGACATACGGCAAGTGCGGGCTCAGGATGCCTTGCCTGACCGCTCCCGCAAGGGTGGCGTTGTAAAAAGTGCACCCCCCCCGGTTTCGGGTTGCACGCGCGCCCAATGGGGCATGGGATCAAGTGGTCCGACCCATTCCGACTGCGCCTCCGGAGGGGTCGGGGTTAGCCCGGGTTCCTCACCCGCAGTTCGTTCGACTTGGAGAAGCGGGGCGCAACATCAGCGGATGGGGCTGCGCGCGGTGCTCCCGCCGTCCACGGGTAGATCTCCTCGGGCGCTGCGCGAAAGTTCCAAACCCTCGCTTTGGCAACGGTTTCGATTCCGGCTCTGGTTGTTGATTAACAAAATTTAATCCCCGTAGCCCAGCACACAAACAACAGCGGCCCAGAAGGTTGCGCGGAAAATGGCGGGGCGCCCCCGCTGCTCCTGGGTCACAAACCCATTAGGAGATTTTGCGCGCGAGAATGAAGCTGCGGTCCACCGCCGTGGGCTTGAGATCCACCCAGTCGAAGCCGGTGGCACTCAGGAATACACGCATCTCGCCCTCTGAATAGCATTTGCCTTCGGTGGAATGCATCAAGAGGGCCGAGTAGTTGGCCACGGGCAAGGGCCCGGTCTTGAGCGCATTGATATGGCAATCGTGGATGATCAGAAGCCCCTGACCGGGAAGCGCCTGGTGACTTTTGGCCAGGATCTGGCGCACTTGAGCATCGTCCCAATCGTGCAGCACGTTGCTGATGAGATGCACATCGGCCCCCACGGGCCACGGGTCCGCGAACATGTCCCCGGCTACCACCGATACCTTGTCGCTGCATCCTTTAGCCTCGATGGCATCGCGCGCAATCCGGTCTACCGGCGGCTTTTCGAACACCGTCGCCCGCAGGTGCGGGTGCCGGTGCACAATCGAGCAGGCATAGATCCCCGAGCCCCCGGCCACGTCCAGCAGCGCCGTGGAGTCCCCCAAATCCAATTTTTCAGCCAACGCACGCCCGAGAAGCACCCCGCGACAGTCCATCGCGGCCGTGAATTGCTGGGCAAACTCCGGCTTTTCCATGGCCTGCGCCCACGCATCTGTTTGGTAACTTCCCCAGTTGGCAGGCTTGCCGGTGCGCAGGACCTTGAGCATGTCCAAGGTCTGCGGCCGGTCCTTGAGCGCCATGTAATAGGGGCCCAGATCCCAAGGCGATCCCTTTACAAGATGTTCCCTGGCCCGCAAGGTCACATGGAAACAGCCGCCGGATTGGGTCACCAAGCCCATCGCACAGAAAAGGGTGAGCATCACGTCCGCGGGGCGGACCTGGATTTGGAAATGCGCACAGATGCCTCCCAAGGTCGAGGCGTGCTCGGCCAGCCAAGAGAAAAAATCCAAGTGGGCGATCCCTGCTGCCAACAGATCCACCCCATAGATGCCGTCCCGGGCCCGGTAGAGTTCGAGGGGATCAGTCGCGGGAATGGCGCTCAAAGGATTCATAAGAGAGGTATCATGGCGGGGGTCAAGCGGCCGTTCAACCTCGCCGTCGGACTTGTCAGCGGTGTGCGACGGGTCCGGAGGTCTGCGGGTTTACTCAGCGCTTGCCAGCAGGCGCGGGTGCGGGAAGGATCTGCCCGCCAATGAAACTCCTATTGACCCTCTCCGCTATTGCCATGCTCTCCGCCTCCGCCCTTTGCTCTGACGCCCCCATCCAGCACGTCGTCCACTTCAAGTTCAAGTCCACCGCCGAACAAGCGCAGGTGGAAAAGCTCGTGGAAGCCTTTGCCGCGCTTAAGACCAAGATTCCGGTGGTCCAAGCCATCCAGTATGGCACCAATGTGAGTCCAGAAGGCCTCGACCGGGGCTTCACCCATTGCTGGATCGTGACCTTCAAGAACGCCGCGGACCGCGACACCTATCTAACCCATCCCGACCACAAGGCCTTCGTCTCCATGCTGCTGCCTTCGTTGGAGGAAGCCTTGGTGGTCGATTTCGTGGTCAAGACCGCTCCCTAGTGTAGTCCGCCGCAATCAGTGGCGCATTCACGCCGGAGGCGTAGAATTGCTTGAAATCGCATAGGTTCTCAGGCCTTTGCCGCGTGGGATGAGCGAAGTGCCTGGGTGTAAATCACACCGGCCGCGCGAGCAAAGCAGCCCAGCGCGCAAACAACGGCAAGCCCAGAGGGTTGCGCGCCAAACGCCCAGCGCCCGCTTACGGCGGATACGGGTGTCCGACACGCATGGCGCTAAATTAAGCGCGTTTACAGAGGGAATGCCCGGCGCGTACCGTCCCAAAAGTGAACTTAGCGCCATTCGTGCCAGACAATTGGCCTTCCCTCGTAAGAGCATAGCCAACCCGGAGGGTTGCCAGAAGGTAGCCGGGGGTTGAGCGCAGCGATACCCCCGGGAAGAAAGAAAGAGGCGTCCACCCTGAATGGGTGGCAGATCCATTCGGGCCCAACCGCGTGGCTTGGGCATCTTCCACCGCTTCTGGGGGGATGCGGAATGGACACGGGTAGGTTACGGCGGATACGGGCGGATACGGGTGTCGGCGGATACGGGTGTCAGACACTTAGCGCCCCGCTCTTAGCGCCCCGCTCTTAGCGCCCCGCTTACTTAGCGCCCTCTTAGCCCTGCTTATTACACCCCAGGTCCTCCCCACCCGTGCATTCTGTGCAATCGGGGTACAATGGCATCATAGCCGCAGCACCCCGGGTTGCACCGTTTCCAGCCCGTTTATCCGTTGGCGAATTCATCGATGATGTGCGTGGTTCAGGACCATGGGCTGGAGCCCATGCCGCCGGGCAGGACACTTTGAGCAATTAAGTGTCTTCAACCTGGGCGCTGGCGCGTATTGGTAAGCCCCAGCGTTCAATTCCTATCATTCTAGCAACGAGAAAACCCATGCAAGACGAAGCCCCACTCCCCGCCGTAGATCCCGCCGTAGTAGCCCCGGCACCCAAGTGCCCCTTTCACCACGCTCCGAGTAGCGGCACGACCAACCGCGATTGGTGGCCCAACCAGTTGAAATTGGAGCTCCTCCACCAGCATTCCTCCCGGTCCAATCCCATGGGTGGAGACTTCAACTACGCTAGCGCCTTCAAGAGTTTGGATTTGGGGGCGATCAAGAACGATCTCGGGGCGCTCATGACCGACTCGCAGGACTGGTGGCCCGCCGACTTTGGCCACTACGGACCCTTGTTCATCCGCATGGCCTGGCACAGCGCCGGCACCTACCGGACCGGGGACGGCCGCGGCGGTGGAGCCCGGGGCCAGCAGCGCTTCGCTCCCCTCAACAGTTGGCCCGACAATGTGAGCCTGGACAAGGCGCGCCGCCTGCTCTGGCCGATCAAGCAGAAGTATGGCCACAAGATTTCCTGGGCCGACTTGATGATTCTAACCGGCAACGTTGCCCTGGAGACGATGGGCTTCAAAACATTCGGCTTCGGCGGCGGCCGCGAGGACACATGGGAGCCCGATCGGGACGTCTATTGGGGCAGGGAAACCAAATGGCTCGATGACAAACGCTACTCCGGGGACCGGGAGCTCGAAAACCCGCTCGCGGCCGTGCAGATGGGCCTCATTTACGTCAACCCGGAAGGTCCCAACGGAAACCCCGATCCCATTGCCGCTGCACGCGACATTCGCGAGACCTTCGCCCGCATGGCGATGAATGACGAGGAGACCGTGGCCCTGATCGCTGGCGGCCACAGTTTTGGGAAGACTCACGGTGCGGGCCCAGCCACCCACGTCGGCGATGACCCCGAAGCAGCCGGCTTGGATCAGCAGGGGATGGGCTGGAAGAACACCTTTGGCACCGGCAAAGGCGCCGACGCCATCACTAGCGGCCTCGAAGTGACTTGGACCACCACGCCCACCCAATGGAGCAACAACTTCTTTGAGAACCTCTTTGGCTATGAATGGGCACTGACCAAGAGCCCGGCTGGGGCCTTTCAGTGGACACCCAAAGATGGCGCCGGGGACGGCACCGTGCCGCATGCACACGATCCCTCCAAACGGATCGCGCCCTCGCTCCTGACCACCGATCTTGCCCTGCGCTTCGACCCGGCTTACGAAAAAATCTCGCGCCGTTTCTTGGAGAATCCCGACCAGTTTGCCGACGCGTTTGCCCGGGCTTGGTACAAGCTGACGCATCGCGACATGGGCCCGCGCGAGCGCTATCTCGGGCCCGAAGTGCCTGCCGAAGAACTCATCTGGCAAGACCCGATCCCCTCGGTCGATCATCCCTTGATCGATGCGCAGGATATTGCCGCCCTCAAGGGCCGGATCCTGAGTTCCGGCCTGACGGTGTCCTCACTGGTCACTACGGCCTGGGCCTCCGCCTCTACATTCCGCGGCTCCGACCGGCGCGGGGGTGCCAACGGCGCCCGCATTCGCCTGGCCCCGCAGAAGGATTGGGAAGTCAACCAGCCTGACCAACTGGCATGCGTTCTCCAAACCCTCACAGGCCTCCAGAGCGCGTTCAACAACGCCCAATCAGCCGGTAAAAAAGTCTCCCTGGCCGATCTCATCGTTCTGGGAGGTTGCGCTGCCGTCGAGCAAGCCGCCAGGAATGCGGGTCACCAAGTTACCGTCCCGTTCACCCCGGGGCGCATGGACGCCTCGCAGGCCCAGACCGATGTGGCCTCCTTCGGGGTTCTCGAGCCGGTGGCCGATGGCTTCCGGAACTATCTCAAAACCAAATACTCGGTGTCGGCCGAGGAGTTACTGGTGGACAAGGCGCAATTGCTGACCCTGACCGCACCGGAAATGACAGTGCTTGTAGGTGGCATGCGTGTTTTGAAGACCAATGTTGTAGGCTCTTTGCCCGGGGTCTTCACGGATCGGCCTGAAACATTGACCAATGACTTCTTTGTCAACCTGCTCGACATGGGCACCGAATGGAAGCCGCTCTCCGCCGACGCGGACCTCTTTGAAGGCCGCGACCGCAAAACGGGCCAACTCAAGTGGACCGGCACGCGGGTGGATCTGCTCTTCGGCTCCAACTCCCAACTCCGGGCCTTGGCGGAAGTCTATGGCTGTGCGGACTCGCAGCCCCAGTTCGTGGGGGACTTCGTGGCGGCTTGGAACAAGGTGATGAACCTGGACCGCTTCGACCTGGCCTAAGGGGGGAAAGCCCGTCCGACCCGTCCGACCCGTCCGACCCGTCCGACCCGTCCGACCCGTCCGACCCGTCCGACCCGTCCGACCCGTCCGACCCGTCCGACCCG
>JAYVTN010000199.1:0-9778 GCA_043788785.1 Spartobacteria bacterium
CGGCTAATTTCTTGTATGCCTCCGGCATTAGAATTGCGTGAAATCGCATAGGTTCTCAGGCTCTTTATTCTGCGCACTAATTGCGGCGGACTACACTAGAGAACCCTCAATGACCGGCGCGTACAAACACGCGTACCGAGGTGGAAATGGGTCCCAAGGATTGCAAAAGTGAGCACCTGGATCCGGCAAAACTTCTCTGTCCTTTGGGTCTTTTAGGTCGTTTAGGTCCCTTTCGGGCGCTCAGAAGGGACCCAAAGGACATAAAGGACCCAAACGACATAAACCACTCAGCGCAGAGTGTCGGGCACCCTATCAGGGGGGAATGGGGCCGCAGCGTCGGGTTTGTTGGCCGGCTTTATCGGTCCGGTTTGTTGCGCCGGGGTCGGTTCGGAGAGCCCTGTGGCCCGAGCGGACTGGGTTGCCCGGCGAATTCCAGCCCCCGGGAATTGCACGCGCACAGGAAGGCAGCCTAAGCTCATCATTTCACAGTCATTCCCCAGCCTCATGCCCAATCCCCTATCCTCCCGTGTCGTCCTCCTCTGCCTAAGCCTCTTGGGCGGGCAGATCCACGGCGCCGAACGCCTCTTTCAAACAACGCTACCCGCGCCGGCCTCCCGGCCCTTCGCTCAAAGTGGAAGCGATCTAAAGCCCGATCCAGCCGCACGGTTTGGGACCCTCAGCAATGGCCTGCGGTATGTCGTCCGCTCGAACCCCGAACCTAAAGGGCGGGCCTCCCTACGGTTGCTGGTACTCGCCGGATCGCTCCACGAGACCGAAGAACAGCGCGGACTCGCTCATTTTCTTGAGCACATGGCTTTCAACGGCAGCACCCACTACGCGCCAAACACATTGGTGGAATTCTTCCAGCGCATGGGCATGAGCTTCGGTGGCGATACCAACGCGAGCACCAGTTTCGAGCGCACCCTTTATCTCCTTGAACTCCCGCACGCGGACGCCTCCACACTCTCCGAAGGTTTACGGGTCTTCGGCGATTACGCCAATGGCTTGCTCCTATCCGAGGCGGAAATCGACAAGGAACGCGGCATCATTCTCTCAGAAAAACGGGTCCGCGATTCCGTCTCCTACCGCACGTTCATCGCGAAATGGGAGGCCACTCTCGGGACCACCCTCTTCCCCAAACGCGAGCCCATCGGCCAAGCCAAGGTGATCTCCAATGCCAAACGCGAAGAGTTCACCGACTTCTGGAACACATGGTACCGGCCTGAAAGGATGGCTGTAATCGTGGTTGGAGACTTTCCAGATCTTGCCGTGGTTGAAAAACTCATCACCTCCGAGTTCGCAAGCATTGCAGCCCGCGCCCCCGCGCGCCCCGATCCGGTTCTTGGGCAGCTCTCGAAGTTTGAGGGCGTTCGCGCCGTGTTCCACGCCGAGCCTGAAGCGCCTTCGACGACCGTGTTGGTCTCCAGCATCACGCCTTACGAACGCAAACTGGATACCGGCGCGTCCCGCCTTGCAGATCTACCTCGTTCACTCGCCTTATCGATGCTCAACCGGCGCTTCTCGGTTCTTGCCAAGAAAGAGAACGCACCTTTCAGCAGTGCGTCGGTCTCGGTCTCGGAGAGTTTTGATTTTATGCGCGAAGCGAGCGTGCACGTCGCCTGCAAACCCGAGCAGTGGACAGAAGCGTTGGCGGTGGGTGAACAGGAACTGCGCGGTGCGCTGGAGCACGGCTTTACGGCCAGCGAAGTCCGGGAAGCCGCCGCCAACCTCAGCAACTCGCTTGAACAAGGGGTCAAAACCGCCAGCACCCGGCACTCCGAGGAGATTGCCGGCCAGCTCGCCCAATCCATCTTGGAGAACGAGGTATTTACGACGCCCGACGACGACCTGGCCTTGTTCAAACCTGCGCTGGGACGGATCACCGCTGCGGACTGCCAAGCCGCTCTCCGGACCGATTTCGCCGCCAACGGACGTTTTGTCATGGTCACGGGAAACCTAACATTTCCGGGCGACCCGGCCGCGGCCATCGCAACCGCTTACGAGAAAACGCGCGCAGTCGCCGTCAGTGCGCCCCCGGCAGAACAGGAAGAAGCGTGGGGCTATACGGAATTCGGTGTTCCGGGAAAGGTCACCAAGCGCGAGCACATTGGAGACCTTGATCTGGAGCTGGTGACCTTTTCCAACGGGGTCAAACTCAATCTCAAGCGGACCGATTTTGAAGCGGGCCAGATCCGGGTCCATGTACGCATTGGCGATGGCACCGTGACAGAACCCGCAGGACAGCGTGGTCTTTCAGCCTTGGCAAGCGCCGCGTTCGGGGGCGGGGGACTTGGCAAACACAGTGCCGACGACTTGCAGCGCCTTCTGGCGGGCAAGAACGTCGGCCTTCAATTCAAGCCGGAGCCAGACGCCTTTGTTTTCGGGGGGGGCACCACTGGAGACGATCTCCTTCTAGAGCTCCAGTATCTGGCCGCCATGATCACCGACCCGGGCTACCGCCCCGAGGCGCTCCGCCAGATCCACAAGGGGCTCGAGCAACTCTATCTCTCTTTTGAGCATACCTCCAGTGGCCCGCTTTCGACAGAAGTCGCCAACCTCATTGCCGGAGGCGATCCCCGCTTCGGGATGCCAGAAAAGGAGATTATGATGGCACGCAGCCTGGAAGAACTCAAAAGCTGGCTCACGCCCCAGTTGAGTCACGGAGCAATCGAGATCTCCCTAACAGGTGACCTCGACGTGGAGGCCTCCATCCTCACGGTGTCCAAAACCCTCGGTGCCCTTCCCGCCCGCAATCCACGCATGCCATTAGCCGAGTTGAAAAAGGTCGCGTTCCCCACGCAACCCTTTGCAAAGGATTTCACCATCGACTCCGGAATCCCGAAGGGCGCGCTCACCCTCTTCTGGCCCACAACCGACGGCCTGGACGTGCCACGCTCCCGGCGGCTGAGTATGCTCGCAGCCATTTTCAGTGACCGGTTGCGGGTCAAAGTGCGCGAGGAGATCGGTGGCACCTACAGCCCCAGGGCGGCGAACAATTCCAGCGAAACCTTTCCTGGGTACGGTTACATGATGGCAAGCGTGGACGTGGATCCCGCCATGGCGGGGAAGATCTCCGACCTGGTCATTAGCATCGCCAATGACCTGGCCACCTCCGGGCCCACTCAGGATGAACTTGACCGGGCCCGGCTTCCCCTTCTCACAGCCCTCAAGGATTCCCTTCGCAGCAACGCCTATTGGATCAGCCGGGTCCTCGCCCGGGCCCAAGAAAAGCCCGAAACCCTCGACTCGATCCGCACGCGCTTGACCGATATGCAGGCCATCACGGCTGGCGAGCTTGCAGCCTTGGCCAAGGAATATCTTGGAAGTGCGCGGGTATCACGGGCCACCGTCCTTCCGTCTGCGCCCCTACCCGCGGTTCTTCAGAGAAAATAGAACCCAAAGTTTCGGAATGTCGCTGCCGCAATTGGGCCGCCTCTTCGCGGGCATTTTCTTTGACCGCGTTTTCGAGCGGCTCTCCGGCCTGGGCGCGGCAAACTATATCTGATGGAGTTTTCTGGCTCTCCGGTAAATGACCGGTCTCCGGCGCCCTCTGGCTCAGCCAAATTGGCGCAGAAAAGCGAATGCCATGGACGATCGTCCCTCAGAGGCCCGGCGGAAGACGACCTCTGCGGCTGCCGGATGTGGTTCGTGGGCAAGAACCCCATGCCATAGCCGTTCGCCTCCTGGTCGGCTAGACCTGGCTCCGAGAAATCCGTTGACGCACTTCGCCCCCAGCCCGTAGCTTCCACGCCCACCTAATTCAGAATTTTTTTACGAAATATCCCTGCCTGCGGTGAATTTTCTCTGGGTAGATAGCCTTCCTGGAGGGACCTCCGCGGGCACTTTTTATCTATGGCCGAAGAACTCTCCTACGTGCTTGTCACCCCTTACTCGATCCGTAAGTCGCGGACCGGTGGCATTGTCGCACGCTTGATCTCACGTACCGGGCTGGATTTGGTAGCTGCCCGCATGTTTGCGCCCAGTAAAGAACTGGTGGAGAAATACGCTGCCAGCATTGTCACAGATCCCGAGCCCCGGCACAGGGCCATCCAAGAGCTCATCCGCACCTATGTGGAGAAGCATTTGACTCCCGTCCAGGGCGGCACCCGCCCACGGGTGATGCTTTTGATTTTCAAGGGGCCCGACGCGGTGGCCAAAATCCTCAGCACAGTGGGACACATCGTCAATGAGCGCACCAGCGGGGAGACCATCCGGGACACCTATGGGGACTACGTTGCTGATGCCAGCGGGCACGTGAGCTACTTTGAACCCGCGGTTCTGGCACCGCCGGATCCCGCTAGCGCCGAAGCCCACCTGAAACTATGGGCTTCCTACTCCGATCGCGACGGCGGCCTCCTGGAAAACGCGGTGGAATTCCCCGTCGGGACTGACGCCGAGAAAACCTTGGTTCTCATCAAGCCCGACAACTTCCGATTCCCCAATGCCCGTCCGGGTGGGGTTATCGATCTCTTCTCGCGTACAGGTCTCTACATCATCGCCTTTAAGGTCCACCAGATGAGCTGCGCGCAAGCCGAGGAGTTCTACGGCCCCGTGCTTGAAGTGCTCCAAGACAAACTCAAGGAGCGCTCCGCATCCCAAGCCAAGCCGCTATTGGAAAAGGAATTCAATCTTGAACTCAACGGGGACGCGATGCACAAGCTGGGCGAAATCCTGGGCCCCATCAACGGCCGTGAGAGCTGGGAACAGATCGTCAAGTTCATGGCGGGGGTCAAACCCAGTGAATGCCCCGCCGAAAAGCGCAACGAGCCCGGCTCGGAAAAGTGCATCGCCATCTGTTATGAGGGGGTTGATGCAGTGCGTAAAATCCGCGAGGTCCTCGGGCCAACGGATCCTTCCAAGGCGCCTCCCGGATCGATCCGCCGTGAATTTGGCCAGACCATCATGGTCAACGCCGCCCATGCCTCCGACTCGGCCGATAACGCCAGACGCGAGATGGGCATTATCAATATTGCTGAAAACAATCTTAAACCGCTCGTTGAGAGCTGGTACACGCGCTAGGTTTCGCTCCCCTTAGGGAACCTTACTTCGCCAAACACGACCCAACCGCAACCTGTAAATTATAAATATGGAACTCGCCCAACGCGCCACTGTCCTGACTCCGTCGCTCACTCTGTCTATTGATAGCAAAGCCAAAGCCATGAAGGCTGAAGGCATTGACGTCTGCAGCTTCGGAGCCGGCGAACCCGATTTCGACACGCCCGAGCACATCAAGGCAGCGGCTATGGCTAGCTTGGAGGGCGGATTCACCAAGTACACTCCCAGCAGCGGCATCCCCGAACTGCGCCAGGCCATTGCCGATAAGTTCAAGGCCGACAACGGGATCGATTACAAGCCCAGCCAGATCATTGTCAGCAATGGGGCAAAGCACTCGTGCTACAACACCATCCTGGCTACCTGCCAACCCGGGGATGAAGTGATCATTCCCGCGCCCTATTGGCTGAGCTACCCGGAAATGGTCCGCTTGGCGGGGGCCGAACCGGTCATCGTGCAGACCCGGGAAGAAAACGACTGGAAGATGACGGCTGAGCAGTTTGAGGAGGCTATGACGCCCCGCACGAAGATGGTCATCATCAATTCCCCAGGCAATCCTACCGGTGCCGTCTACACACGCGAGGAATTGCAGGCCATTGTCGACGTGGCCAACAACGAGGAGATCCTGATCCTTTCCGATGAGATCTATGAGAAGCTCACCTATGATGGCACCGAGCACGTCTCCGTGGCTTCCTTGCCCGGTGCTTACGACCTGACTATCACCATCAACGGCTTGTCCAAGGCTTATGCCATGACGGGGTGGCGTTTGGGCTATCTTGGCGCGCCGGAATCCATCGCCAAAGCCATTGACGCCATCCAGAGCCACAGCACGTCCAACCCTTGTTCCTTCGCCCAAAAGGGCGGTCTTGCGGCCCTCAAAGGCGACCAGCAACCGGTTACCGACATGCGCGAAGAGTTCAACATGCGCCGCGAGTACATGATTGATCGCATCAACCGGATCCCGAATGTCTCGGTGGTCAAACCCAAGGGCGCCTTCTACGTGCTCATCAATATCAGCAAGCTGGCTCTGACTTCCCAGAACTTCGCCGACCGCCTCCTGAGCAAGCATCACGTAGCCGTGGTGCCAGGTGTGGCTTTTGGTGATGACCGCGTCATCCGCCTGAGCTACGCGACCAGCATGGACGTGATCAAAAAGGGGATCGACCGGCTTGAGGAATTCTGCCGGACCCTCTAAGGCCCGCTTCCATTAGATCAAAAACGCGCCGCATGGATCGTCCATGCGGCGCTATTTTTGGCGTGGTGTTCCAGTCCATGGCCCTCAGTAGCGCCGCCCTGTGGCATTGGATACCAGACAATGCGACCTGGACGGCAAGCGAGCTTATGTGGGCAATAACTACGAAGAGAAAGGCCGCCTCTTTCTCGGCGTATGCGGGCAAGTATCTCACGTGACCGGCACCCAAGCGCCCGGGGTGGTTTCCACATACGCCACCGAGTTGGCCAAGGCCATCAGTGACGATTGGAACAGCGTCCGAGCCTGCTCGGCAACCTTCGGAAGTCACTCCGGGACCATTCGCAGACTCTCCGAGACCGTTCGTAGCCGCTCCGGGAACTTACCCGGTTCATGCTTTAGCATGCCACCCGCCGCCAAGTTAGCGCCTATGAGGGTGCAACCCCGGGTATCGGGCCCAAAAAGACCCCCTTCCTGAAGGAACGCAGCATATCGTCGGATGGCGAATGCGCACCCAATGATGGCCTATGCGGCGTTCCTTCAGAACGCACCCGTTTCGCATCGCCGTTCCCAGGGTTGCACCCTGGGCTGGCATGCGTTGCCCCGTTGGGCATCCCGCATCCCGCATCCCGCATCCCGCATCCCGCATCCCGCATCCCGCATCCCGCATCCCGCATCCCGCATCCTTCATACTTCATCCCTCCTCCTGCCCCCCGGCATCAGAGGCCTGCCCGTAGTACTTGCAGCGCCGTGTCCAACTCCGCCTCGGTGTTGTAAAAATGCGGACTGAAACGCAGGTATTCGATTCCATGGGGGTCCACCCGCAGGGAGGCGATCACCCCGGCATCCTCCAATGCCTTAAAAAGGCTCGCAGAAGCGGCTGCCGGGTGGCGGAAGGTGGTCGTGCTGGAGGCCGTTGCAGCTTCACGCGGCCCGTGCACGACAAAACCCAGGTTATCGAGCCCTTCAAGCAAGAAGCTTTTTAGCTCGAGCAGGCGTTCAGCCACCTTCTGGATCCCGTGCCCGTTGATGAGGTCCAAGGCCGCTTTCATCCCGTAAACGCCTCCAATATTGAGCACCCCCGGCTCGTATCGTTGCGCACTTTCCACGAACTCAATCTCTTCCTGAGCCACAAAGTTGGGGCACTTCACGTTCCATGCACCGATAAGCGTCGGGCGGACCAACTCGAAATGGCATTTCTTGATGTAAACGATGCCGATAGCCAACGGACCGAGCAGCCACTTGTGGGCATCAGCGCTCAGGAAGTCGACATGTTCGACCGAGAGTGGAAAAGCCCCCAGGCTTTGAATGGCATCGACTGAAAAGAGAATGCCACGCTGGTGGAGAATCTGGCCGATCGCATCGACTTCGATCCGGTATCCGGTCAGGAAATGGGCGCTAGCCAGAGCAACCAGGCGCGTCCTGGGACCCAAGGCTTGGGAGACCAACTCCGGAGTGATTTCCCCAGGTCGCTGCGGCTCCAAGAAACGCACCACCACGCCCCGTCTCCGGAGCTCAAGCCATGGATATACATTGGCTGGATAATCGCCTTTGTAACAGAGCACTTCGTCTCCCGGCTCCCAAACAATGCCGTTTGCAAAAAGGCTCAGCCCCAGGGAGGTAGGCCCCAACAGTGCAATCTCGTCAGCTTCGGCTCCGATAAACTTTGCGCAAGAAACACGAGCGCCCTTCACGACCCGAAGTACCTCCCCAAACTCCTGGGGATTGCGCGCCGAACTTTGCGTGTACTGGCAAATCGCATCCGCAACGGGCAGCGGCAATGCGGTCACCCCGGCATGCGCGAGGAAGATCCTCTCCTTGGTGATAGGGAAAAGCCGCTGCCTGGCCGGCTCGTCCGGATAGAGATTCATCGAGCCGCAGGAGGTTGAGAGGCACTCTCTACTCCAGGAGCCGGTGCCCCATTTGCCAGCCGCGTGGTAACCGTGATTTCCCGGTACTCCGCCTTTTCTCCGGTAACGGGATCAAGGATCTGCTGGCTCACGGCGCTGAAATTCGGCTTCGGGGGAAGTGCCAGAGGAGGCGGTTGGCGGAAACGCGCGATTAGCATCACCAAGCCCATATAGGTGGTGAAAAGCCCCATCCCGATGCAAACCAGCAGTCGCAAGTTCATCGATTCTTTCGGGTTTTCTCTCCTTCTTCGATCAGCTTCCAAAAACCACGCTGCTGACCGAGTTGCTCGTCTTCAGCCGGCATCGGCAGACTCGCCCTGAAAAGGAAATCCCGGATAGTGTTTTTGTGGAGCACCCTGTGCACAGTGATCCCTTCCGGGGTGCGCGCGAAATAGATCCGATACTCCTTGGCCCGGTAGCGATGCAATTTTTTCCCGTCCCGCTCGATGACCCCGAATTTGTCATCGCACAAGCTATGGGCGTCCTCGGGCAGCAGCTCAAATTCAGCCAGCAAATCCAGCTGTAAATCCTTGGGCAAAGCGGCCATTTCGGCAGCGCTGATCTCGTTGAAAATGATTTGGAACATTACAGGGGCCGAGTGTAGGGGAAATCGGATGGGCTGCATAGGGAATGGCTGAAAAACCGGCGTCCTTTGTGATCGCTGCCCAAAAAAGGTCCGCGGCACCCGTCTGACCCGTCTGACCCGTCTGACCCGTGGGCCTCAGGACCCTTCCGGCAGGGCCGGTGCAAGCTATTCTTCTCCCAGCGAAGCCAATGCCTCCACCTCCTGCACATAGGTGTCAAAAGGATCTGGCATGGGAAGGAACTGCTTGTTTTCTATGGAGATGGAATCCCAGTTAATCACGTAAGCCAAATCGCTCTTGAGAAAGCGCTCCACAGCCACACCCCTCCCGCAGGCCCGCGTGTCGGAGGGCGGACTTCGCAGAGCCTGAATCCTTCGGATTCGCCGGTTGAATTCCCTGACGGTTTTGGGCTGCTCCAAGGCGAAAGCCAGCCCGCGCTCGGGATCGATATTGTGGTACTCTAGATCCAAGCTTTGCATCCAGGGATCCTGCCATTTTAAGCCTTCCTGCTCCCGGAATGCGTCCAAGTGCCACCGTTTGGAGATCCAATCCACGGCCCCGACAAGCATTTCGGGCTTGGTCCTCAGCGAGCCCAAGATGAAGCCCCAACTCTCAAGGATCCAATCAGTTTCGGCATCCTGGTGTTGCAAATGTTTTTGGGCGTGAGCCAAAAACTGTTCCTGGAGATCCAAGGCATCCCGGGAACGTCCGTCCTGGAGTTCCACCAAACCGTGTCCAGTGCCTTCATGGGAGATGATTTGGGTCGCAGTGACGGCATCCGCCAGCACGACATCCGGGGGCAAACACCCTTCTTCCAGAAGCGTAAGCACCAAGGCAGTCGTCCCCAGTTTCATAGCCGTCGCGAAGGGGATCATATTGGAATCCCCGATCAACAGGTGGAGACGCCGGTATTTTCGGTAATCAGCCAGAGGCTCGTCCCGGGCATTGATGATGGCCCGGTTGAACTGAACCCACTGGTAGATGTCATTGACGATATGATCGGCACGCTGGGATATTTGGAAATCAACTGGCTTGCCCGTCCG
>JAYVTN010000200.1:0-1842 GCA_043788785.1 Spartobacteria bacterium
CGCTCTTTTGGTAAAACCCCGGGCGCAAACCGGTAACGTCCCTCGCCGCAGCAGATCCAAGAAACCAAATCCTAGAGTTTCGTTATCTTAGTGCCATTCCGCCCAGACCCCTTGAGCCTGTCCATGGCACGGGATTCCGGCCCGTGGACGGCCAACCCGTTATGAAGGATGAAGGATGAAGGATGAATTATGAAGGATGAATTATGAATTATGAAGGGTGAAGGGTGAAGGGTGAAGGGTGAAGGGTGAAGGAAGGGCTGCTGCTCGGAAGTCGATGGTATGTGGAGGAGTTCTTTGGCAAGAACCGAAGGCGGTTCGGGCCCCGGCGCAAGACCGGGGCCCGTGCTATGCGTGGGATCGACGCCGGGGACCTCTACACGGCACGGGACTTCAGGACGGGGGTTCCCTGCGCAAGGAAGCGGGCCGTCGAGGGTCTCGGAAGGGGGCTATTACCGCTTTGCGCGTGTTTGCGTAAACATTCCCACGTAGAATGGGCGGAACTCACGGGAACCGGAAAAAGCCGTTGGCCGTCGCTTCGGTTTCTTTGGCCAATGTTTCGATGGGAACGCTCCGGAGTTCGGCGATTTTCTCGGCAACTAACCTTGTGAACGCGGGTTCACAGCGTTTGCCCCGGTTTGGAGCCGGAGCCAGATAAGGGCAGTCAGTCTCGACCATAAAGGAGCCGGGTGGTAATCCGCCGGCGCTTAGCTGCGCCTCGGGAGCATTTTTGAAGGTCACGATCCCGGTAAAGGACACGAGATGGCCCTGGTCGATTAGCTCAAGTGCGTTTTTGAGCGATTTGCCGAAGCAATGAAACACAGCCCGCAGCCTGCCTCGGAAAGGGGCCAAGAGCGCGACCGTATCTGTCCAGGAATCCCGTTCATGTACCACCACATTGAGGCCCAGTTGGGCTGCCAGCTCGAGTTGTTGGGTAAAGGCCATGGCTTGGGCCGATTTGAGGGCGTGATTGTCAGCGGAAGGTCCTCCGGGCATCCGGTAATAGTCGAGGCCGATTTCGCCTATGGCCACCACGCGCCGGTTCTGGGCCATTTCCCGGAGTTGGTCTACGAAATCGGGAGTCGTCTGGGTAACGTTGTTGGGGTGGATGCCGATGGCCGCGAACACATTCGGGTACTCTTCTGCCAGGGCAATGACCCGGCGACTGGACTCCAAGGACGTGCCGATGGTGACGATCCGGTGGATACCGGCGGCACCGGCCCGCTCGAGGGTCTGGGCAAAGTCCCCGGCGAAATCAGCGGAATCCAAATGTGCGTGCGTATCGGTGAACACGGGAATCAATAGGATTCCGTGATTGCTAAATAACAAGGTAAATGGAGCTCTCCCTCAGCGGCAGCACTGCCCGGATAGATTACCATAGGAGCCACCTTCAAGCACAGGGTGGGCCTCGCCTGAGAGGTGAGTGCTTCAGAGTTTGACGAGGTGCGAGACGCTGGGGCGGATATAATCACAGAGACACATGCCCCCCAGACGGGGCACCCCGCGGCATGAAAATGTGCTACGCCCATAGGGTTACGTGTTGGAGAACACCGGAGTTTTCTTTGGTGCAGCAAACCCGAACCACAGATTTGTGTGGCGCTCCGCTATGCACCACACAGTGAGCGAAGCACGGAGGGCAACCTCCGCGACTCAAACGCGAGGGTCAGAATACAGCAGCTAGCTTAGGACAAATGCGCAAGCAAGGGCGCAGATTAGGGCACCCTTTAGGGCTTCCCGCCTGTGGCCCCGAATCCCAGGGCGTTGCCCCATAAGCGCTAACCCCCCGGGACTGAGATTAGGCCGCCCTGGCAGGGCTTCGCCGTCGGTGAATGCGCAACCCAGGGC
>JAYVTN010000201.1:0-5248 GCA_043788785.1 Spartobacteria bacterium
TGGCAGGAAGTGAGCGTGACGTGAATCAGGGATCATCCAGCGGGAATAGGCCCGGCCAAAAGCCGAGTACGCGGGATGACAGAGCCTCCGTAGGAGCGCTCCGGGGTTCGGAGTTCATGCTTTAGCATGCCACCCGCTGCCAAGTTAGCGCCTATCGGGAGCAACCCTGGGAACGGCGTTATCGAAAACGGGTGCGATCTGAAGGAACGCCGCATATGGGTTGGCGGCCGGCCCATTCGCCATCCGACGCCATGCGGCGTCCCTTTAGAACGCGGGGTTCTTGGGGGCGCGACACCCAGGGTTGCACCCTGGGCTAGTATGCGGATGCCCCTTTGGGGCTGGCGGCTGGGAGATTCTCGCGAATCACCGGAGACGGAAGCCGCCGTGTGCCAGGGTCGAGCGGATCCGTAGCAACAGCAATACAGCCACTGTGGCCAACGCCATCGTCAGGCCCATCCAGATTCCGCGGACCCCGAAGCGCTGCGAGAGATGGTAGCCCAGGGGCAAGCCCACCAGGTAATAGCCCACTCCGTTGGCGATGGCTGGCACCTTCAAATCACCGGCCCCGCGCAGCAAACCGAAGGCGACCGCTTGCACCCCGTCGAACAGCTGGAAAGCCCCCGCGATTGGCAGGATGCCTACGGCCATCGCCAGGACGACGGGATCCGGCCGATACAAACCAAGGACCCAGCCCGGCCCCAGGCTAAAGAGCAGCGCTGGAACCATCATGGCGGTGAACCCCATGCCGATGGCCGTCCAGGCGGCGATGCCCCAAGCTGCCCTGGCTCCCAGCAGATTGCCGACCCGGGTGCCAGCCGCGATCCCGATCCCGAGCGGCACCATGAAGGAGATCGTCGCGAGGTTCAGGCAGAGCGTATGGGCCGCAAGCGCCGTCTCGCCCTGCCATCCCACCATGATCCCGGCAATCGAGAACCCCCAGATCTCGAGTCCGTGTTGTATGCCGATGGGTAAACCTAATTGGAAAAGCCGCCAGGTTTGGCCCCGCTCCTGGCGCCACTTCCGGGTGCCCTGCGGCCACCAGTCCCGGATCGTGTCGCGCGCCAGAAACAGGCAGATCCCGAGCATCACCCACTCGGAGATCACTGTGGACCAAGCGCAGCCAGTCGGGCCCCATCCCAGCCGGTTCATGAATAGGAGATTCAAACCGAGGTTCAGGACATTTCCCAACAGGATGCTTAGAGTCACCGGCCGCATGACGCCGATGCACTGGAGGAATTGTTGGAGTGCACCGTGCACCATGATCGCAGGCAAACCCACCGCGAAGATCCGGCACCATTGCCCGGCTAGCGGCAGCACCGACCCCGGCTGTCCCAGGATCCGCAGCACCGGTTCGGCGAACCAATGGAGGAGCGCCACGGGCATCGCGAGAATCAATCCCAGCCATGCGGCGCGTTGCAGCCAGCACCCTGCGGCTTCCCGCTCTCCCGCCCCGGACGCTTGCGAAACCAGGGGATCCATCCCGCGTTGGATGCCGCGTGCCACCAGCACCGTCGCAAAGGACACGAGCAACGCCAGCGACGCCCCGCCGATGGCTTGCGTGCCGAACCCGGAGATCATCACCGTGTCGACGACCATGAGGCTCTGGGTGGCCAGCGTGCCCAACACCGCTGGCGCTGCCAAGGCCAGCAACGGACGCACTTCTGAGGAGGAAAAAACGGGAAACGAAAAGCGCAAAGCACGCCAAGGCTAAACCTGGGCACACGAGGTAGTCCATACAGTCCATGGACTTTATGGACCTGATGGACCTTATGGACTGGCGGGGAATTTGCGCTTTGAGGTTGCTGCGTTTCTTCACACTATCTGGCCCGCCGATCCTGACACCACCCGCCAATGAACCAGCCGCCGCCGCTCCCACCTCAATTCACTGATGCCCAACCGGTGGCGCCCCCGCCCGAAAGCCGCCTCAAGAAATGGCTCGGTACCTTGGGGGTCGTTGGGGTGCTGATTCTTAAACTGGGGGCAAAACTCAAATTCTTCATTCTCCCGCTCATCAAGTTCTTCCCGGTCCTCCTCAAGTCGGGGGGCTCGATGATCCTGATGGTGGGCGTTTATACGGCGCTGTGGGGTTGGAAATACGCGGTGGGCTTTGTGCTCCTCTTACTCCTGCACGAGTGCGGTCACTTGGTGGCGGCCAAACAATTCGGGCTCAAAGTGGGCGCGCCCGTGTTTATCCCGTTCATGGGAGCGTTCATTGCCCTCAAAGAAGCACCCCGCAACGCGTGGATCGAGTCCTGGGTGGGAATCGGGGGGCCGCTTCTGGGCTCAGCCGCCGCTCTGGCCTGTCATGGACTGGGGATCGCCCTCGACCTTCCGGTCCTGATCGCACTGGCTTGGACCGGTTACTGGCTAAACCTTTTCAATCTGACTCCCATCGGCCAACTCGACGGCGGCCGCATTGCCACGGCCCTCTCCCCGTGGCTCTGGGTGCCGGGCGTTGGCATCATGGGCTGGATGGCCTGGTCCCGCCCACACAACTTGATCATCTGGATGGTCCTCATCTTCTCTGTGCCGCGGATTTTTTCGCTCTTCCGGAAGCGCACCGACGAGGAACAACGCTTCTATGAGATCCGTCCTTCGCAACGGTGGACGATGGCTGCGCTCTACTTCGGGCTCATTGCGGCGCTTGCCCTGGCCATGCACACGGCAGACGAGCAACTGCACTCGTTCCGCCCCCGGCCGCCGGTGACAATTCAATGAAGCGGAAAGCTAAAAGCTAAAGCAGGGTCGGGGTCCACGGCGTCAATGGCCTGGGCAGCCCACGCCACCCCCCCCGTCAACTGATCAGCAGCAACCGGGCCGGTCGGCCCGGGCGGAACTCGGGCGCGCGGTGGACACACGGCGGCACAGGACTCCCGGGATACTCAACCGCAATCCGCCAGAGGTTGCCGATCCCGAAGCTGAACGGACGCGCCTCGCCGATCGGGGCGTAGTGCAGGTCGGAGCAGGTTTCCCGCAGGAATTCGCGGAACTCGTCATTGTCGGGGCCGCCGAACAGCTCCAGGAGCTGGAGGCGGGTTTCTGGGACGTCCACGCGGCGTTGGGCTTGCTCATTGGGCAAGCCTTCGGAGGAGGCCTCGTTGTAGCTGCATAGGTACGTGTCGGTGGGGACCGTCGCACTATCGGCGTGGAAAGAGTAAACGTCGGTGGGCACGGCCCCCGGATCCTCGTCCCGGGGGTACGCGTGGATGCAGTCCAGGGTGGGCGCCAAGCCGTGTGAGCGCAGGAGCTCTTGGTCGGCGAGGAGGGTCTGAATGGCGGTTCGCCCTCCGGCGCTCACCGGAAGGCTCTCAAGAAGCCCGGCATCGAGCGTGGTGATCCCCTCGATGACCGCAAGCCGCTCCACCACTTCGTCAAAATCGCCCGCTAACGTGCGTTCCCAGCACAGCGCGTTTATCCCATCCCCGAAAGGCGTGCTGACCAGTTCGTGAAAGGTTGTCACCACCTTGATGCGGTGATAGCGGGCAGGCCGGTTGGAGAAAGACACGAGGGGAACAAAAAGCGGAAACCGAAAACCTAAAAGCGGAAACGTCGGATAGGAGCAGATAGGAGCGTGTCTGGTGCTCTTTTTTGACCGGATTGCCCGGATTCGCGGTCGGGCGGGTGGGCCGGAGGGGCCCGGCAATGATCCCCCGCCCGGTGCGTGGGTGGGCATCCTTTGGCCCGCTTCCGGGGGCCACGGCCCGGGAATCTAGTGGAAACCCGCAGCCCGAGGGTGGAGTATTCTCCAATGAAGCTGCTCGTTGGCGAACGCTGGGTGGACACCGGGACCCCTTTGCCGGTGTTCAATCCGTACAGCGGTGAGGAGATCGCCACCGTTCCCCTCGGGGGCGCGGCATTGGTCGAGGAAGCCATCGGGGTGGCACACGCCGCGTTTCAAACCGTGCGGGAAACTCCCGCCCACAAACGCGCCCGATTGTTGCGGGCCGTCGCGGATGGGCTCGAACGCCAGTCTGAGCGTTTTGTGGCGACCATCGTAGCCGAAGCCGGTAAGCCGGTGGTGTTCGCAGAAGCCGAAGTGGCCCGTGCCGTCATGACATTCAGGGTCGCCAGCGAGGAAGCCGGACGCGCCCATGGGGAACTGCTTGCACTGGATGCGTTGCCCCCCGGGGAAAACCATTTCGGGTTGGTGGATCGTTTCCCCATTGGGGTTATCGCGGCCATTACGCCCTTCAACTTCCCGCTCAATCTGGTTGCGCATAAAGTCGCGCCGTGTCTGGCGACCGCGAACACGATGGTGGTCAAGCCAGCGACAAAGACGCCTCTAACGGCGCTGTTGCTTGCAGAAGTGCTGGTTGAAGCGGGAATGCCCCCGGGCCAAATCAACTTTGTCACATGCACCAATGAGGCGGCGGCGGTGTTGGTCCAAGATGAGAGGGTGAAAAAGATCAGTTTTACAGGGAGCCCGTCCGTTGGCTGGCTTCTCAAGCAACAATGCGGACGGAAACGCATCACTTTGGAGCTGGGTGGAAACGCTGCGGTCGTGGTCCATGCGGATGCGGATTTAGCGCACGCGATTCCCGCGATCGCGTTGGGCGGGTTCGGGCAAGCCGGGCAGTCGTGCATCAGCGTGCAGCGGATCATCGTGCACGAGAGCGTGTACGAGGAGGTGCGCGAGCGCCTGAAAGCCGAGATCCAGGCCAATGTGAAAACGGGGGATCCCCAGGATCGTTCCACAGTCGTCGGGCCCATGATCAGCGAAGAGGCGTTGGCGCGCATTCAAGGGCAGCTCGCGGATGCCCTGGCCCGCGGCGCCCGGCTCATTCACGGGGGGCATCGGTTCGGACAATGTTTGGAAGCGACCGTCCTCGAAAATCTGGACCCGGTGTGCGAGTTGGCGGCCATGGAGGCCTTTGCCCCCGTGGTCAGCTTGCACCGGTATACCCACTTCGCCGAGGCATTGAGGATGGTTAATGCCTCCGAGTTCGGGTTGCAGGCGGGCGTGTATACCCGGGACATAGGGCTAGCGATGCAAGCGTTCCGGGCTTTGGAAGTCGGTGGGGTTCTTATTAACCAAGTGCCCACTTGGCGTGTGGAAAACATGCCGTATGGCGGGCTTAAGCAGAGCGGCTTTGGGCGGGAAGGCGTCCGGTATGCGATGGAAGAGATGACCGAGCCGCGCGCACTGATCATGAGGCTGTGAGCGCCACCCGGCGGCCGACGGGTTTCGCAAATTGTCACGTCCCTTTGTGCGGTCCCGTGTCCCGCGGGTGAGGGAAGGTGATCGGCT
>JAYVTN010000202.1:0-6432 GCA_043788785.1 Spartobacteria bacterium
CGACGTCCATCGGGGTTGCGGGCCAACTCCAGATCCAGTGTCAGCAAGCGATGGTTTTCGGTGGCTAGGGGGTGGCTTTTGAGCATTCCGATGACCAAATCTACCTCTTCGGCCGGCAAATCCCTTCGGCTTGCCACGGCCCCCAAAGCCCCCAGCCCGAATTTGTCTCCTTCTTTGGCTAAATCCAAAAGCTTCTTCATCCCCGCTTGGCGAACCACCCGGTCGGCGGACTCCACTTCCAACAAACCCAATAACAACTTGCCCTCCTTGCTCCCTGGCTCGACGCTTACCGCTCGCCGGGCAAGTTCAAGACTGCTTTCAAACTGCTGACGGGCCGCGGCAATTCGCGCCGAAGTACGCAACACACCGGGATCCTTTGCATTCTCTTTCAATAGACTTTTGGACTCCTTGTCCGCTTCCACGAGCGTTCCTGCCCGTAACATGTCTTCAAGCGCTTGCCGACGATCCTCAAAGGTTAAGACCCCAGCCTCCCGTAATTGCGCCCAGAAAGGTAAGGCCGCAGCCGAACGGCCCGAGCCGCCTTCCAAACGCGCCACGGTGCGAATCACAGCCGGGTCCAAAGGTTTGAGCTGATAAGCCGCGCGCGCTTTGGCGGAGGCTTCCGTCCATTTCTCTTCTTGTATTAGTCGATCGGCCTGCCCCGCAAGCTGGCGCGCACGCCATCCTTTGAGGGCACGGTAGACAGGCAATGCCGAATAAAATATCCCCACGGCTATCACCAGCACCGTCCATCCGATGATCATTCGGCGGCGACGACGCCGAAGCACCGTTTTACTGATCTCTTGGATGGGCGGGGATTGCACGGGGGTAAACGGAAAACACTTTTTCGACCAATACCGAGACTTTGGCCAACCAAAATATACCTGAAAGGAAAAGCCGAAAGCGAAAAGCGAAAAGCGAAAACGCTACCCGAAGCGCCGAACCAAAGCTCAGAGCGTGGGAAATCTCAGAAGAAAAGGTTGACCAGAATCATGGAGAATAGTCCGCGGGGGCGTTGATAGCGCATCATTGATGAGCCGACGGGGGCCGCGCAGAGCATTCGACAAGAGGCAGGCTCGAAAGGATGAACGCCGGCTATTGGCATCGCAGGTCATGCCAGCGCGGCATTCCGGCCGCTCCACCCACCGTTTTCGCTTTCCGCTTTCCGCTTCCAGCTTTTTCTTCAGGCGCTTTTGTAATTGTCCTCTTCAGGCTGAGCCGCTCATAGTAGACTCTCCCTATCCGCACTCCCCAAAGTGCATACGTAGCGCCATTGTTTCCATCCTTGAGGCCCACCCTTTTTCATTCTTTCATCCTGCCAAGCGCGGCAGCTCTGATCGTGCTCTGGGCAAGCCCTTCCCAGGGCCAGGAAGCCCCGCGGCCCTCGATGGCCAGGCTCCGCACCCAGCAGCACATCCCTACCGACTACAACCTGAAAACCGGCCCGGTCCTGCTCTCCTTTGACACCTCGTTTGGCATCGAGTTCATCGATAACATCTATTTAACCAGCAATACCTTGCGACCCTCGGAATCCGACCTGGTATTCACGCCCCAACTGGGCATCGGGATCGCCTGGCCGGTCACCAAGCTCAATGGTCTCCACTTCAACACCCGGATCGGCTATACCAAGTACCTCTCCCATCCCGACTTGGACAGCAATTCGATGCTATTGGCCCCCGACTCGGCCCTGAGCTTCGATTTCTTCGTCGGGGACGTCAAAGTCAACCTTCACGACCGCTTCTCCCTTCAAGACGACCCCGTCAACAACGGCACCCTCAGCGGGGTCCCCAAATTCGGGCAGTTCACCAACATCGCAGGGATAGCCCTCTTGTGGGATCTCAAGGACCTGCTACTGAGTGCCGGGTACGACTACATCAGCCTGACGACAACCGGTTCGACCCAGGCCGTAAACGCGGCTTATAATTTAGGCAGCCTCAATCGAACCACCCAACAGATATCACTCTCGGCCACCGCATTCCTGTCCTCCACCATTTCCGGCGGCTTGGAATCGACTCTGAGCTCGACCACGTTCCCGGAATCTCCCGCCAATGACAATCAACGCATCGGCGTGGGCCCTTTCTTGAACACCCAACTGACCCGCTACACGAAGGTCTACTTGAGCGGAGGCATGCAGCACGTCTCCTCCGAGGGGCGCTCCCAAGCCCAGTTCAACACCGATTCGACCAATGGGGCAAATCCCTTCCTCAAGAACACAAATGTGGGAAACGCCTCTTTCGGCGGAACGGATTCAAATTCAAGCAACGCCGACAGCTTTTACGGCTCGCTGGTCATCAACCACCGCCTAAACCGGTTTTACACCGATGAGCTCTCTATCGGTCACGAGAACGAGCTCGGGCTTTCCGGCCTCAACTCAACGACCACCTATTGCCGCTACGGCTCGGTTCTCCAGATCAATGCCTATGTCTCCCTCAACACCGCCTTATACTACGAGAGCGTCAGCCTTTCTGAACTCTCCAGCCAAAGCTCCTATTCGCGCCTCGGTGCCCGCTTCTCGACCGGATACAAACTGACCAAAAAGCTCTCGACCGCACTCTCCTACGAGATCACCAAAAAGACCGCCGACGACCCATCCCAGAGCTATCTCCAAAACCGGATCGGGCTCCAATTCCGGTATAACTTCTAGTTCGGCCCGGCACGAGACCCGCGCAAGACGCCCTTCCAACCTAAAAAAAGGTTAGCCCTACATCGGATTATCAGCAAAAATACCAGCTGAAGCCTCAGCAACCTTCCCCCTTTGCGTCTACCCGATCGATTCCTAATGAAATTCTCCACTGCTTTCTGGCTTTTGCTTACCGGTTCCTGTGCGCTCGCCCAGGAAGCCAAACCCACGCCGGAAAACCGTCCCACCCCGGGCTCTGTGTCCAGCGCGGTCGCGCTGACCAATTCCATGGATGCCCTAAACGATAATACCAAACTGGGCAACGGGGACCGCCTCAGCTACCGGGTGGTCGAAGAACGCCGTGATCCCATCGGTTTGATCGTTACCGATTCAGGCGAAATCGAAGTTCCTTTTATCGGACGCGTTCACGCAGCGGGCAAGTCTTGCCGACGGTTGGCTTTAGAAATCAAACCCTTGTTGGAGAAAGAATATTTCTTCAAGGCCACTGTCATTGTTGGGCTCGACAGCATCAGCGCCCGCTCCCGGGGCAAAGTTTACCTCATGGGCCAAGTCCGCGGCCAAGGTGCCTTGGACATTCCCGCCGACGAGGTCCTCACCGTCAGCAAGGTCATCCTACGAGCCGGCGGGCTTGCCGATTTTGCGAACCGAAAAAAAGTGCGACTCGTGCGCAAGAACGCAGCGGGCAAGGCCCAAACGACGATTGTCGATCTCGCGGACATCCTCGACAAAGGGCACATTGAAAAGGATCCTGCCGTCGAACCCGACGACCTGATTGTCGTTCCTGAACGGCTCATCAATTTCTAGCCCCTTTCTCGGCCACCCCTATTTGACTCCGACCTCGCATTTTCCCCTACCCACTGTGCACGCACCCGTCGCTCAACCTGAATCTTTCTCGGCCCTTTGGAGTAAAGGGCGAATCCAACTACTGCGCTACATAGCCCTACTGCGCAAGCGCTGGTGGATCGTCCTACTTTCCGTCAGTTTATGCATGTGCGGTGCCGCTTGGTACGTCAGCCAGATGCCCCCGGCTTTTCTCTCCGCAGGCCGATTGATGGTCGCAGGTCAAATCCGGCTTACCGAAAGCGCCACCTACAGCGAAGAATTTGTCAACTTCTTCGGCACCCAACTCGAACTCATGCAGAGTGGGGAGGTCCAAAAGCGCGCCGAAGCCAGGGTTCGTGCGCTTCATCCGGAGCTCACGCCCGAGTTAATCAAGCTTGAAGCCGGCCAGTTGCCGCGCACTTCTATTTTCATCATGCGCACTGTGGGCCAAGAACCCCGGTACACCCAAGCGTATCTGGATGCCTGTATGGACGAATACATCGCCACGAAGAAGGAGATGCGTTCCCAAAAGAGCGACAGTACCACTGCCGCCATTCAAGACGAGTTGGTACGCCTAGAGAAGGAACTCCAACAGCGTGACGATGAAATGCACGATTTCCAGAGGAAAAACAATCTGGGTTTCTTGCGAGAGGAAGGCAACAGCGCCGGACTTTACCTGGCCCAGCTCAACCGGCAACTCGCCGACCTGCGCACCGAGTTCGAGTTGCTTAAATTGCTCGATCTCGACCAGAACCTCGACCGGGGCCAAGCCCCAACCGGTAGCAACGGGACAAAACAGCCCGATACAGCACTGGCGGGATTTGGTCCCATGATCGATTACCAACGGGCCAAGCAACAGCTTCAGATCTATAAGGCAGACCGGGCCGACTACTCGCGTTATCTACGGCCCAAGCATCCCACCATTGTTGCCTTGGACGAGGCGATCGCCAGGAGCGAGCGCCTCATCGATTCTTTCCGTGACCAAAGCGTGGAAACCCTCCAGACCCGGCGCGAATCCATCCGTCTACAAATTCAAAACTTGGAAGCCGTTTGCAAGGAATGGGACGTTAAAGCCCTCGACCTGAGCCGCCGGGTGGCCGAGTTCGACAAGCTTAAAAACAATTCGGAACGCATCAAAGGCCAGTATGACCGGCTTTTGGCAAATCTACGCAATGTAGATGTCACCAAGAACATCGACCAGGAATCCATCTCCATCCTAGAGAAAGCCTCTAGCCCCCTCTCTATCAAGCCTGGGTTGGTGAAGGTGCTCTTCCGCGGTTTTGCCATCGGATTCTTTATCAGTTTAGTTTCCCTTTACGTGTTGGACAAACTCGATGACCGCGTCGGCTCCTTCATCGAGTTCCGCAGTCATTTCCCGGAAAACACCTTGGGCGAAATCCCGCGTTTGGAAGATGGAACCTGCGCAGAACTGCTCGAGCGCAACGATCCCCGTCACGGGTTGCTGGAATCCTTCAGCACCCTGCGCTCATCGCTGATATTTCTCCCCACCGACGGAATTAAGCCCCGGATCGTCATGGTCACCAGTGCTGTACCCAGTGAGGGCAAGACCACCATCGCCTCCAATCTCGCCATCACCATGGCTTTTGCCGGAGCCAAAGTCCTTTTGGTAGACGCCGACCTGCGTCGGGGCCGACTGCACACCGCTTTCAAGCTGCCTCAAAGCTCCGGCTTTTCCGACGTCATCCGCGGCCGAAAGCCTTGGCGCGAGGCCATTGTCCAGAGCAAAGTGCCCAGTCTCTCGATTCTCCTCCGTGGCAGGGCTTTGGCACACCCCGGCGAACATCTCCTGAGCAACCTCACGGATCACTTTCTCCAGGAAGCGGCCACCGAATTTGATTACGTCATTCTCGACAGCGCTCCCGTTATGGTAGCCGATGATGCCCTGAGCTTGGCGCCTAAAGCAGACGGCGTTCTCTTTGTCGTTCGCTTCTCCCAATCCTCGGTACGCCAGTGCCGCCGCGCTATCGAAGCCCTCATCAAGCGCCAAACCAACCTCATGGGTCTCATCTGCAACGACGTCAAATCCTCTGAGGCCGAGTACGGCTACGGCGATTACGACCACTACTCCGACGTCGAAGACAAAGGCGACATTACATATGAAGGATGATGTATGAAGGATGAAGGACATTCGACAAACATCGCCCATCCATCCTTCATACTTCACCCTTCATAGGTGAAGGCCCCTTCATCCTTCATCCTTCATCCTTGATCCTTCATATGAAGGTTTTACCCCACTAGCTCTTCTTGGATCCCAACCAAGATTAGGGGATGGATGTTAGGAACGTGGAATTGGATCACCTCGAGGCTGTGGCGATCCCAGAACCCTGGGACTTCCACACTGTTTGCAAGCGCGCGGTGGATGTAGGTCTTTCTACCTTGGTAGTCATCGGCATCCTGCCTTGGCTTGCGCTTCTGGTGTGGGGTATTCACCGATGGCAATCTCCAGGCCCCATTTTCTACCGCCAACGCCGGAGCGGCCTCCACGGTCATGAGTTCCTCATCTTCAAATTCCGCACCATGCATCCCGATCACGGCTCGGAGCAAACCCAGGCCACGTGGAACGATCCACGGGTCTTTGAGGCAGGTCGGTGGATGCGGTCCTTAAGTTTGGATGAACTCCCCCAATTTGTTAACGTGCTCCGCGGGGAAATGAGCATTGTGGGACCCCGCCCCCACCTGCGGGAGCACGACAACAACTTCGCCCGGGCCCTCCCTACCTATTGGCATCGGAGCCGGATCCGGCCCGGGATCACCGGCTTGGCCCAAGTCTGCGGATCCCGAGGTGAAACCAGAACCCTCGAACACGCGCGTTTGCGATTGGAATTAGACCTTTGTTATCTCAAAAAACGCTCTGGGCTTCTAGACCTGCGGATTATCGGGAAAACCATCTGGCAAATGCTCTGTCCTCCCCGCAACGCGTACTGAAGAAAAAGCTAAAAGCTAAAAGC
>JAYVTN010000203.1:0-6539 GCA_043788785.1 Spartobacteria bacterium
ACCGCAATGGGAAAACGAGAAGTCACTGTTCGGTCAAAATGACAAATTCGTGGGCAGATGCGCACCAAAAAGCGAAAATTGGCGGAGGGGATGAGACCCTCCATCACGCGCCGCGTAGCTGCCTGTGAAGCAGTGCAAATCCGAGCCGAAAGCCCTCGACACACTACGTGATGGACTACAATGCGAACCGGTGCAAGCCCGATTGCCGGGATGGATGGCTAACGCTCGAAGGCGGAGCAGGTCTGCGACCGGTTTCCGGATGACCCCTGCGTAGTGGCTGTGTCGAGACACCTGCCCGGTGGATTGGCCGGTAATCGGTCGGCCTTCTCGCCCGGCGTGCCCGGCGCTGGCCGAGCATCATTGTCCCGCCGCGTCGTCGCGGGACCGCCATGCCGATGGTTGGCACCAACCAGTCCGGACTGACGCATCCGCCTAGATCCGCCTAAGGCCGTGCCGCTCGTCTTGGGCTAGCAGATCGGCATGCACCCGTGGTGCCCGATACGTCTGACGCGAAGTGCCGTGCACGGTCCGAACTTGCTTCAGCAAGGCCTTGCCAACAACGGCGTAAGTTAACGTGGACGGAAAGATCCAGGCAATGATAGCCCGCCTTGGACACGCCAACTACAAATCGTGGTGACCGAGAAATAGGCCTGGTTCGCGCTCACGAACCGGAACAGCCCGACGGCACCGCCCCGGTCTCCCGTGCAAACCAGGACACGGCTTTTGAGAGGATGTCGCGCTCCAGCTGGAGTTTACGGTTCTCCCGTCCCCGCCGCGCCAACTCATTCCGCTCAGCTCTACTCAGGCCGGGCAGCACCTCCCGCCGGCCCACTTGCTTGTCAGCTGCAGCGACCCCCGCGCTGACCGACTGCGCGGTCGGCTCTAACTCTAGTGTAAGATCCTCGACTGACCGTCGGGCACGGGCCAAATCAACCATTGACGGTGGAACTCAGGCGAAAATGGCAGACGCGTTTTGGGAATCAGGAGCACCTCTGGCGAAAACTTCAGGGCGTCGACCAAACCGGGTCAATTCCGACCCCAGTCCATGCCCGGCGTGCACCATGGCCACAAAGCAGTGGCACGCCGTCTCAGATGCGCCCGGGCGCTGCAGTCCCGTCTATCCTCACGCTGAACGTCAATGCTCCGAAAGCCGGAGCCTAAATGCTGTGGCAGCAGTTCATGGCCACCGGCAAAGTCCGCACAATCAACCTCGTCGTCGCCGCCGCAGAACGCCCCCTCGGCACGCCCAGCCGGCGTCAACGCACAGACGTCGGATCGGTCGGATCGCAGTCCCAAAGCGATTTAAAAGGACCCTGCTCGATCTGCTTCACCAGCTTGCCATCCTTCCAGCTCCGAATGGACGGAAACGCGCTGCCCCCCACACTATAATCCACCGCGAGACTGTTTCCCTTACATGTCAAACGCCCGTCGATCTGGTGCCAAATAAATGAGCAGTTGCGATGCTTGGCGGCCTCCATCGCAAGGTTCCCCGCAATGTTCGGCTGGCCCCGCATGCGATAGGAAAACGCGACGCTTGCAGCCGGGGCAGCTCCGGGCGCAGCCGGACTGACCTTCAGCGGAGCAGCCAGCTCCCCCGTGGTGGTTAGCCATATCAGCTCGTTGCCGGTCGCGGTGGCAACAGGGGAGAACGTCCACGCCGTCAACTTTCCGGAAGTGCAGGTAGCATCGATCGTCACGGCGCTCCGCAATCGGAAGTCCGCACTCGCAGCGCTCCCCGTCTTCGGATCCTCGCCTTTCAGCGTGCAGTTGATGACCGTAGCCATCGCAGCCTGACAGCCAGCATTGGCCGGGTCGAACTGGCCCGGCGCGCCAGTGTCGATCCGTGCGATAAACGATTTCGTTTCCACCACCGCACGCTCTGCCAAGGCCGATGATCCAAGCACACAGATCCCAGCTAACACTACCAATACAGTACGTATCATTCAATCCACCTCGAGTCCGGATTAGATGAATTTAAGTTACACCACACAACGACAACGTCTTTACATCTCACTTTGGACAGGTAATGTCAATCTCGAAATGAATGACCTCCTCGAACGGGTGATAAGGTGAGTATCAGCCAATGGTAAATCCAGACTGCTTGATGCCGAGCCAAAAAGCCGAAACCCTATGACGCTCCGCCGTAGATCTTTGCTGATTGGCACGGGACTCGCAGCCTTGGGCGCGAAAGCTTTCCCGGACGAGTCCCTCCTACTCTTCTTCCCCGACGAAGCCCGCCGCACAGATGTGGTAATTCGCTACGATACCCGAGATACCGTTTGGAATACCGCACAATTCGGCGAGTCCGCAACGTTCGCCGTAAGGCGCATGTCGGATCCCTACCGCTCCTCCGCGACCGCCGACACCACAAGCCCCTCGCCGCAATGGCTCGCCAATCGGTGGCAGCTCACCGTTGAGAAAACTGGCTTTCCCGGAAGCCCGGTGCCCAACTTTCCCCCCAAGCTAACTTTCGCCTTCGAACGCCCCGCGGGTTTGGCGAACGACGCCCCGCCGGGTACCTGGACCATCAGGCTGGACGCCGAACACTGGCCGCAGCCCGGCCGTACCACACGCTTCGCCGCTGTCCCTTTGAGAGCGTTTGTCGAGAGCCGAACCAGGCTCGAAGCCCTGCTTGCAGCCGAGCCTGCGCAATCCATGCTGGAAGGCTGGTTCGGAAAACGCATAGAAACTACCGACGCTATCGCCCTCTCCTTCGGAACCGACATGCAATGGCAAGTCGCATCACCCAACCAGCGCCTGTTCATCCTGGACCTTGCAACGCCAGACAGCTCGAGCCCTTTTAGCTTCTCCAAGCTCGAAGTCCTCCGCACGTTCCCCGAACAGTCCGCAACCCAGCCCGCGAAAAGTGGCCAGCCTGCACAAGAGCGCTCCGCCGCGAGTCAATCCGCCACCAGCCCCTCGGCAAAGCCCACTCATTCCGAGCAGGATCGCCTCTTCGCCGAATTTAAGCCGAGCCGAAAGGATCAGGCAGCGCACAACGACTTGGGCCTCTACGGCACCCTGTCGCGCCCATCCGAGCCCGCACCGACGGCTAAAGGCCGCTTCGAATTCGCCATTACCGAAGGGCCGGGCGCCATCTGCGCCATGATTACGCTCTGCGACCTCGCGGGAGCGCAGGCCGCCTTGCGCCAATGGGGCAATCCGGCCTTCACCGCCGCAGGCATAAAGCTCGGCCCCAAGCTCGAAGACGAGAAGCAGGCGGAGCAAGACGACGCGCCCGATCAGCGTCGTGCTCTCCTGAGCATCGAGGCGCCCCGGCAGAGTAAACCCGCGCCAAACGACCCGACCTTCGAGATCGCGCACTTCCAAATCGTCCGACAACGCATGGCTGATCCGGGGACCGCCCGCGCCGACAAAATGGTGGACATCACGCTCGCCCAGCTAACCCCGCGCAACAAGGAGCACTTCGTACAGACCCCCTTTGGCCCCATGGAGGTGCGCGCAGCCCCAAAAATCCCCCCATCCACGGGCAAGCCCGCTCGCGCTCCCTCAATCGATCTGCGCGCAATCGATGGCCCGGGCCCGCAAGGCCGGCGCCTGCTCGACCGTTTCGAAGCCATTCTCTCCCTCGTCTCCGCCGGGGTCCGCCTGCCCGTCACGGCCGCAAAACCCAGCGCCGGGCCGCGCCGCGGCGATGAGCCGATCGCACGCCTCGAATTCAGCGACGCCGAGTGCCGCTTCACCCTACCGGGCATCGCGCCCGGCGTCGAAATCGTCGCCGCCGATGCCCTTGTGCCCCTCGGCCCCAAGGCAGGCGATAGCGACGGCGCCATTCTCGATCTTGGCCGCGCCTTCCTGCGCGTGATGCGGCCCTCCGACCTCCTCTCGCTGAAATACCGCTTCTCCGGCCTGCTGCTTCGTCTCCCGCTGCCCGGCCCCGCATCCGTCGCAATGGTGTTGCCAAACCGCGGCGGCCCGGTCTGCCGCGGCGGCAGCCCCGCCGAAGCACATCCCACCCGCGACCTGCGCCCCATCATGGTCGTGGAATTCCCGCCCCAACACGTCGCCGAACGAGCTTATTTTCGCCAGATCCCAACAGTCTCGTTCCCCCTGCTCGACGTGTCGAACAACCCTCAGCAGCGGGGCTGGCTTGATGAACTGCGTGCCTTAGCAAGGCCGCCAGGCGCCGATCCAACGCACGCGGCGCGCAAGGCGCGGCTGGTCCTGCGGGGCAAGATCAAGAACAGCACCCGCGAGTTCCTTCCCCCCAGAAACGACGCGATCCAGGAATTCGAGCGCCGCGCCGGCCTGGCGGAAGAAAAGCGCCGCCCGCTCCCGCTGGAGCAGCGCATCTATCTCGGCCCCGACTTCCTCGACGCTGCAGCCCGCCGCCTTATGCGCGAAGTGCTGCGAGACATGCCCGAGCCCGGCACCCTCCAACCCATCGCCCGGTTCGAACTCCCGGCTGCCGAGCTGAAATCCGTCCTCGCTCCACTCGGCCTTGTCCCGGCCCCCGACGGCGCTAAAACGGTGTTCGACCCCACCGACCTAGGCGACAACCATAGAAAGGCGGCCTTTGAGGTCGAACTGGCCAAGGATAAGCTGAACCCCGACTACGCCGAGTTCCGCCAGGGCTTCGGCGTCGTAGCCGGCGGCGACTGGATGGGCGCCGGCTACCTCGGCGCCGCCTGGTTCGACAAGGTCGGGGCCACGCTCCCGCCCAGCAAGAAAGCCTTCGTGGACGGATACGAGACACGCCAGCAGGAAAAGCTCAAGCCCGTCACCGAAGCCCGCCTTTCCGGCCCCAGCCGCCTCGCCTTCCGCATCAACTGCGACGACTTCCAGGCGGAGCGCCAACGCGGCGGGTTCGCCTTCTCTCTCGAAGGCCTCACCGACTGGGGCTCGATGGACCTCGCCGTCGTCCGCCGCGCCGAGCGCCTCGTTGCCCCGCCCGCCCGCGGCCCCCGCCCGCCCCGCTGGGCCCAGGTCTATGATCTCGACGACGCCACCATGCTGCGCCATATCGGCCTCTCCGGCGGCGACCACATCGCCACCGAAGCCGCCCGCGCCGCCCATGGCGCCTCATCCGACAAACCCCTCTCTCTCCGCCCCTTCCGGCTCAGCACCCCCGCACAGCGCCTCGCCGAGGTCGCAGGCTCCGCCCGCCAGCCGCCCGACCCGTTCCAAACCGCCATCGAGCTGCCTTTTCGCCTCTTCCTCTCCCCCGCGCAGGACGCCACTTGGCGCGTCCCCAACCCCGCCATCCGCGAAAAGGCCTTCCCCGGCGCCGAACCCCCCGCCTTCCGCGAACTCTGGAGCGCAAGCCTCGCCGGCAGCGGCGTGCAGGCCGGCGTCCGCGCCATCTGGTCTCCCGATTTCCGCCCCGACGCCCTCACCTCGATCGAAAAGCCCGGCGCCCCGCCCCGCGGCCCATGGGCGCCCTGGTCCCTCCCCGGCACCTTCGGCCTCCGCGCGCCGCCCGATGCCACCACCGCGCTCGACGCCATGAAGCCTTTCCGCACCAGCATGGACGCCTACGACCGCCACGAGATCGTCACGCTCTCCTCGGTCCACGGATTGCCGGTGCTCGGCAAGCGCGACACCGACGGATCGCTCAAAGGCGGCAGCCAATTCGAGCCCCCCCCCGGCTTCGCGCTCAGCGGCCTCGAGCTGAACAGCCCGCCCACAATGCAAGATGGCATCGTGCTCGACGCCCGCGATTACAGCGCCATCTACCGGCCGCAACCGCTTCTGATCAACGAACTCGCCCTCACCGCACTGGGCGGAAACCTCGACCACGACACCGCCTTCACACCCCCCGCCTCGGCCCGCCGAACCCTCGATGGCAGCCGAGCTGTGAACCTGTTCGACGCCTTCTCCATCGAGCGCTGGCGCAATCGCACCGTGCTCGGCCGCGATATCGCAGTCGAGATCGTCTATAAGGGCTTCCTATTCCCGATCGGCCACAAAGCCGCCCTGGTGAAGCTCACCGAGCGCCGCTTCGAGGAAGCGAGCGACGGCCGGCCGGTTGCAATACTCACCCAGCGCCTGTTCCTCCGCGTCGGCGACCCCGAAAAACGCTTCCCCGCCTTCCTCCACCCCAACGAAGCGCGCCGCTGGCCCGCACGCCGCGTCGAGATGCTAACCCGGCGGACCCCCGATCTGGCTCCACACGAAACGGAGGCCGGCGGCAAGATCACGCTCGACAAAGGCACCGGCATCGCCTTCTGGCCCCGCACAGCCCTTCGCAAAGGTGCAGAGGTCCAGTTTGAGATGCGCATCGACGAGGAAGGCGCCGCCGGGGCCATGCCCCTCATCTTCGTGGACAACACCGCCGCCCACGACAAGGACACGATCAAGGCCCTGGTCGAGCACTACCGCACCACAGTGGACGCCTCCCAGCGCCGCCTGCCCCGCAACGGCCAGGGCGTACGCATGGCCCCCTCGCGCAAAACCGGCGACACCACCTACGTCACCGACTGGTGGGAGCTTCTCGCCGAAGGCCGCGCCATCGCGCCCATGTCGCTCCAGAGCGCGGCCGACAAGGTCGAACTCGACAACAGCAACCACGTGATGGA
>JAYVTN010000204.1:0-4096 GCA_043788785.1 Spartobacteria bacterium
AACCCAGGGCGTTGCCCTGGGCTGGGGTTAGATCAGGCCGTTGGCCTTCGAGACGGGCCGTTGGCGGGTGGGAATTCGGCCGTAGGCCCGTCGCCCCGAGGGGGCATTCCGGCCGTAGGCCCGTCGCCCCGAAGGGGCATCGCTAGCCCCAGCCCGGGGCAACGCCCTGGGATGCGGGCCCCAGGGCAACGCCCAGGGCAACGCCCTGGGATTGGAACCCACAGGCGGCGAAGCCCTGAAAGGGCGCCCTAAACTGCGCACGTCCCTGCGCACGTCCCTGCGCATAGGCCTAAGCTAGCCTCGCGCCTAAACTCCCGGGCGTCAGCGGGCTGTGCATGAGCCTCCGGAGGGGCGGGGGAAGCCCAGTCGTCAGGCGTGGTTTCTTCAACCAACCGTCACGAAACGCGGCTTTCAAGTGAATAATAAGCGGCAGATGGTTACGGAGGCGATAACGGCGACGGTATCGGCCGTCAAACCCGCGAGAATGGCGTGCCGGGTCTTGCGCACGGCTACAGCGCCAAAATACACGGCAAGCACGTAGAAGGTCGTCTCCGTGCTCCCGTACACTGTGGCCGCGATCTTACTGGTGAGCGTGTCAGGTCCCAGCCTGTTGATGAGCTCCACAAAAATCCCTTGGGTGGCGCTCCCGCTCAGGGGCCGCATCAGGACCATCGGCAACAAATCTGCGGGAAAATGCACGGCAGCCAAAAGGGGTTCGAGGCGCCTGGTGAGGAGGTCGATTACCCCTGCTTCCCTCAGCAGCCGGATAGCGACGAGCATGGCGACCAGGAAGGGAATGATGCGCTGGGCGACGCCAAAGGCTTCCCGGGCACCTTCGACGAACTGCTCGTAGACTTTGACCCCGCGCAGCGCCGCATAAAGGGGGAAGAAGGATAGCAAGAAAGGCACAGCGAGAATGGAGACAGCGAACAAGCTCCGGATCACCGCACCCTTCCCGGCCATGTCAGCAGGGGGCGTCGGCACCCTCATGGTGGAACCGAGAGTTGCAAGGACTCCATCGCTCGCATCCGGAAACGCCAAACCTAGAAACATGAACCCGAAGGCGAGTCCGAATAAGCCGAGTGCCAGCTTCCCGAGGGTGGTGACAGCGGGGGGGCGGATTTCTTCGATCGTGCTTTCCTCGGGGCCAGCCGTTTGGGCGCCCGCCTCCGGATGGGTGGCCAGGGCGGGAGTCTGGGAGATCCGGAAGAAGGGGAGTCGTTGGAGGAACTTGGCCGCAAGCACCCCGGAGGCCGCCGCACAGCAGCTGGCCAGGAACGCCGTCGGCACGATGGCCGTGGGATTTTTGGAACCGGCTACGGCCATCAATGCGATTGCGGTGGTAGGAACCAATTGGACCGATGCCGTATTGATGGCCAAAAAAGTGCACATAGCGTTGGAAGCTGTGCCCGGAAACGGGTTAAGCCGCTCGAGATGGGCCATGGCTCTCAAACCCAGGGGAGTCGCGGCGTTGCCCAATCCGAGCATGTTGGCCGCCATGTTCATGACCATGGCGCCCATGGCAGGATGTTCGGGAGGGACATCAGGAAAGAGCCGACGCATGAGGGGTTGGAGCGCGCGCGCAATGATTTGGACCAGGCCGGATCGCTCTGCCAAGCGCATGATGCCCAACCAGATCGCCATCAGGCCCACCAACGGCAGCGCAATCTTCATGACCGCACTCTCGGCCGTTTCGAATGCGCCCTTGGTCATGTCGGGCAGTTTGCCGTTAAACCCGCCCACTAGAACCGCGATAAGTAGGAAGCCGAGCCAGATCCAGTTGAGCATGGCGTTGTGCTACCGGAGACCGGCCGGGATTGCCAGAACCACGCGCTAAGAGCTTGGCTTTCTTATGGAAACCACCGTTGCTCCAGGTTCCGGCCAAATCCCGTTGCCCACTCTCGTGATCATCGGGGGCGGATTCGGGGGATTGGAAACGGCCAAGGCCCTCCGCAGGGCGCGTGCCCGGGTCATCCTGTTGGACCGGAATAACCACTATCTCTTTCAGCCCTTGCTCTACCAGGTAGCGACTGCGGCTTTATCGCCAGCCGATATCGCCCAGCCCCTCCGCCACATCCTCAGGCACCAAACCAACCTGGAAATTCTTATGACCCAGGTCGACGCTGTGGATCCGGCGGCGCGCTCGGTGCGTACTTCGGATGGCGATATCCCTTACGACTACCTCATCATTGCCGCTGGGGCCCGGCATTCCTATTTCGGCCATCCCGAGTGGGAGCGGTTTGCCCCAGGGCTTAAAGGCTTGGAAGATGCCCTCGAGATCCGGCGCCGGATGCTTTTGGCGTTCGAGATTGCAGAGAAAACCAGGCTCCAATCCGAGCGCGATGCCTGCATGACCTTCGTGGTCATAGGGGCCGGGCCCACCGGGGTGGAGATGGCAGGGGCCATTGCCGAAATCGCCCGGGTGACCCTGGTGCGCGATTTCCGCCATATCAATTCCGCGCAGGCCCGTGTGATCCTGCTGGAAGGCGGGCCCCGGGTACTCCCGATGCTCGAGCCCGCGCTCTCCCAGAGCGCCTCCGGGCAGTTGACGCGAATCGGCGTGGAACTTCGCCTTGGCGCGGTCGTGAGCGGGGTGTCAGCCGAAGGCGTGTCCCTACAGGGCGGAGAAAAGATCACGGCCCGCACGATCATCTGGGCGGCTGGAAACGCGGCATCTCCTTTGGGAGCCAGTCTGGGAGTGCCTTTGGACCGGCAAGGACGCGTGATGGTCAACGCGGATTTGAGCATCCCGGGACATCCTGAGGTGATGGTCATCGGGGACATGGCCCACCTGGAGGACGGGCAGGGCCGACCGCTGCCCGGAGTCTCGCCGGTCGCGATGCAAGAGGGCCGTCATGCGGCCCGCAATTTGATGGCCCTCATGGCCGGCCAGCCCACCTCGGACTTCCACTACACCGACCGTGGCACCATGGCCACCATTGGAAGGCACGCTGCCGTGGCCCGCATAGGCGCCGTGCGTTTGAAAGGATACCCTGCGTGGCTGGCTTGGCTTTTCATCCACCTCATGTTTTTGGTGGGTTTCCGCAACAAGCTCTTTGTACTGATCAGTTGGGGTTACGCGTACATCACAATGGGGCGCGGTGCCCGGCTAATCACCCAAGAGCCCAAGGCGCTCCCGGAATGAGGCGGGAGCGATTCCCTTCATGGCATCGTTGCCATGCGCCGGTACCGGCCCTCTACCATTTCCCAGGCGGTGCCCTGCTGCGTATCGACCAAGTACTGGGGCGAGTTCCCGCACGGAACATAACGGCCGTTGGCCGGACTAGGCCGATTAAAGAGCGTCCATAGGACGAACGATAGAACCACGGCCGTGAGAATCTTTTGGCGTAGGGTCAGTCGGTTGAGGAAGGCGGCGAGTTTGGGATTCATGGGCGTAGGTTACGGATTCCCAACCACAAATGAATGCGAACAAACACAAAACTTTGCCTGCCTTGAGCGCGTCGGCAAAAAAGGGGACGCTACGCCGCATACGGGGGACGAGTGCCGTCCAGTCGCAAACTGGCTGTGTCCCGCTGTTGGGGGGCTGCGCTGCGAAATTGCTCCCTGCCCACTGGTCTCATGACTGGCGTGGCCTCCGCCATGCATGGGGTGGCATGCTAAAGCATGACCTCGTGCGCGGATCGGACCGCTCCGGGGTTCGCCATCCCCATTGGTGGCTGGTGACTACGCGTCGCGCCTTATCGGATGCCCCGTCCAATGTCTGAGCGCGGGCGTTTGGCCGTGAACGAATTCTTTGTCAACCATTTTGCCTTATGCCTACCGAAACACTTGTTGGTGATCCCCGGTTTCGTTTTCGTCGGTTATGACCCCATTTTGATACTCTCCCGGCATTCCCGGACCCACCAAGGCCTGGGGCTTCGCACAAAGCCCGTCAGTGCCGGATATGGTGCTCTTCAGTGTCCGTGACCATTCTTGTCTGGCAGGAACTACGAGCGCGCGCTAAAGGGCTACACATACCTGCAGTTCAACGGGCTGGCCAAGTAACCCGCCTGTGGCGCGGGCTTTGAATGTGGCATGGGGCTTCCAGCCCATGGTCGGCAGCACCGGGGCGGGCGACACGCGGGTCTTGGCAGAT